>JBKQTR010000525.1:0-9914 GCA_052143095.1 Allostellaceae bacterium | reverse complement strand
GAGTCGGCGCACGGCGCGGCTCATCGCCATCTTGTCGAGGCCGAGGCGATCGCCGAGCTCGGAGGCGGAGGTGCGGGGGTGTTGGGCCAGCAGGGCGAGCACGCGCCATTCGGTCAGCGACAGCTGGAAGCGCTCGCCGTAAAGCCGGGCAAACGGCCTCGCGGTGAGATTGACCAGCAGCAACAGCTTGAAAAACGTCGAGCGGTCGAGATGGAGCGGAAGCCGGGCCACGGCGCGAGTGTGCCGCGAAACCCGCACGGGCGCCAGCCGCGCCGGCGCCGACCGGCACCAGGGGGAGGACACCATGAGCGCAATGCAGGAGACGGCGCCGCCGCTGCCTAGGGCCCTCGACCGCGCCGGCTTGCGCGTGGTGCTGCTCGCCAGCTTGGGCGGCGCGCTCGAATTCTACGACTTCATCGTCTTCGGCACCTTTGCCGCCTATATCTCGCGCGCCTTCTTCCCGGCGAGCGATCCCATCGTCTCGCTGCTGAGCACGTTTGCCGTCTTCGCCGTGGGCTATCTGTCGCGGCCGCTGGGCGGACTGCTGTTCGGCCGGCGCGGCGACCGGGCCGGGCGGCGCGAGAGCTTCATGCTGTCGCTGGCGACGATGTCGCTCGCCACCATCGCCATGGGCCTGCTGCCCGGCTATGCCGCCATCGGCGCCTGGGCCAGCGCGGGCTTCGTGCTGCTGCGGGTCGTTCAAGGCTTCTGCCTCGGCGGCGAGCTGCCGGGCGCCATCACCTATGCCGTGGAGGTGGTGCCGGTGCGCCATGCCACGCTCGCCTGCGGCGTCGTCTTCGGCTGCGTCAGCGCCGGGGTGCTGCTGGCGACCGCGGTGAGCGCGCTGCTCCACGCCCTGCTGCCGGCCGAGCTGATGGAAGGCTGGGGTTGGCGCATCGCCTTTCTGATCGGCGGCGCGCTTGGCGTGGTGAGCTGGCAGCTGCGCCGCACGCTCGAGGAGAGCCCGAGCTTCCTGCGCATGAAGGCGCGGCTTGCCGCTTCGCGCGGCGCGGCGGCCGATCCGATCGCGCTGCTGTTCCGCACCGAGCCGGCGCGGATCGTGCTCGGCATCTGCGCCACCTGCGTCGTCGCCATGTTCAACGGCCTGCTGTTCGCGCAGATCCCGGCCTATCTCACGCGCACGCTGTCCTACCCGCCGGCCAGCGTCGCCACCGCGCTCAATTTGGCGAGCGCGGCGATGTCGGTGAGCCTGGTCGCCGCCACCTGGCTCGCGGATATCGTGCCGCGCCGGCATGTCTACCGCGTCGGCTGCATCGTCATCGCGGCGGGCGCGCTGCCCGCCTTCCAGGCGATGGCGGCGCACAGCATGCCGCTGCCGCTGCTGTTCCTGCTGATCGGCCTTTCCGCCTGCTTCACGCACGGCACCTTCGCCGCGATCCTGGCCGACCTGTTCCCGACCCCGGTGCGGTTCACCGGCGTCGCCTTCACCATGAATATCGGCGCCGTCATCTTCAGCGGCACGGCGCCGCTGCTCGCCACCTGGCTCATCGCCGCGACCGGGCGGATCGACGCGCCGGCGATGCTGCTGCTCGCCGCCGCGCTCATCGCGCTGATCGCGAGCTTCGGGCTGAGGCGCGCCGAAGGCGAGATCGGGCGCGACGCCGAGGCGTCGTAGCGTCCGAAATAAGCGGGCCGGGCGCTCCCTGGCATCGCGCGGACAGTTTCGATACCGTACCGGCGAGATGGCCACCGATCGTCCCTTCCCCGGCTCGGCCGAGGCGCCGGTTGCGGCGGAGAAGCCGCACTACCTCGGCCATCGCGAGCGCCTGCGCGAGCGGCTGCTGGCGGCGGGCGCCGACGCGCTGCCGGATTACGAGCTGCTCGAGTTCCTGCTGTTTGCGGCGCGGCCGCGCGGCGACATGAAGCCGCTGGCCAAGGCGCTGCTGAAGCGTTTCGGCGGGCTTGCCGGCGTGCTCAGCGCCGACAAGGAGGCGCTGCTGGGCGTCGCCGGCATGGGCGAGGCGTCGGCGGCGCAGCTGCTCGCGGTGCGCGCGGCGGCGGTGCGCTTCCTGCGCGCCGAGGTGCAGGACCGGCCGATCATCGGCTCCTGGCAGGCGCTCATCGACTATTGCAGCGCGCAGGCCGGCTTCGCCGAGACCGAGGAGTTCCGCCTGCTGTTTCTCGACCGCAAGAACGCGCTGATCGGCGACGAGCGCCAGCAGCGCGGCACGGTCGACCACACGCCGGTCTATCCGCGCGAGGTGGTGAAGCGCGCACTCGAGCTCGGCGCCTCCGCGCTCATCATGGTGCACAACCATCCCTCCGGCGACCCGACGCCGTCCAAGGCCGATATCGACATGACGCGCGCGGTGGCGAAGGCGCTCGGTGCCGTCGGCATCGCGCTCCACGACCACGTCGTCCTCGGCCGCGGCCGGCATGCGAGCTTCAAGAGCCTGGGGCTGATCTGACACACGCGAATAAACCCGCCCGCCGCGGGATCATGGCAGGAGGAACCGGCGTCGGAGGGACGATGGAGCGGCAGACGCACTACAACGCGGTGGCGCGCGCCTGCCACTGGCTCACTGTCTCGCTGCTGCTGGCGATCATCCCACTGGGGCTGGTCATGGGCGACCTGCCGCGCGGCACGCTGCAGAACACGTTGTTCGTCACCCATGAATCCCTTGGCCTCACCGTCTTCGCCCTGACCACGCTGCGCCTCCTCTGGCGCCTCGCCCGGCCGGCGCCGCCGCCCTCTTCCGCGCTCACCGCGCTCGAGCGCCGGGCGAGCCGCGGCGTCCATGCCCTGCTCTATCTCCTGCTCTTCCTCATGCCGGTCACCGGCTATCTCCTCGTCAACTTCCGCGGCATCGAGCTGCGCTATCTCGGCCTCTTCGACGTGCCGGCGTTGGTGGCGAAGGCGAAGCCACGGGCGGAGCTGGCGCTTTTCGTTCATGCCAGCCTGCAATGGGCAATCTACGCGCTGGCGGCGTTGCATATCGGCGCGGCGCTGCACCATTATTTCTTGCGGCGCGACGACGTGCTGCACCGCATGCTGCCGGCGCTGACCCCTCACTGTTGCAAAAATCCCACTTTCGGACGAAGAACAGTATTGGCATGGACGAAAAGGCGCGACCGGCGTTAATCGCCCGTGGCTCAGGTCTTTCCGTCGACCCCGGATGAAGGCACCCTCGACGAGGCGCAACGCGCGCTCGCCGAGACGCTCGTGGCGCTGCCCGATGCCTGGATCCTGCTGCGCGATCGGTGGATCGGCGAGACGCCGGTCGACGCCGTGCTCATTCACCCCGGCATCGGTGTGGCGCTGGTCGATCTAGCGCCGCGCAGCCCCGAAGGCGCTCTCGAGGGGTTCCGCGCCGTGCTGGAGCGCGAGGCGTTCGCCCGGTTCTTCCCCGGCGAGTTGCCCCTGGTGGCGGTCAGCATCGCCGCGCACGAGATCGCCGAGATCGGCGAGCGGCTCGCCGATGCTTTCGACGCGGTGCCGCTTCTTGCCATCGCGGATTGCGACTGGGCGGACGCGGTGGTCGAGCTGCTGCTGCTGCCAAGCGATGTGACTATGGCGCCCGCCGGCGCATCGACCGCGCCGGAACCGGAGCCGCCGCGCGCGCCGGTCGCCGCACCGGTGCCGGAGCGCGCGCGCGCGCGGGCTGCCGCGCCGATGCCGCTGCTGCTGCTCGAGGACGAGCTTCCGCCGACGAGGCTGCGTGCGGATTACCCGATGGCCGACACGCCTGCACCCAGGGAGCGGCGAGGTTTGGTCGCCGGCACCGTGATGGCCGGTCTGGTGATCGTGGTGATCGCCGGCGCCTGGAGCCTGGGCGAGGGACAAGCCTGGCTGCCCGGCGCGCCCCCTCCCGGCCAGGCCGAGATCACGCTGCCGCTCGCCCCCGCCGCCTCGCCGGCGCCGGCGCCGGCCCCGCGGGCGGACGCGACCGCGCCAGAACCGCCCTTGCCACCCGCGGCGGCGCCAGCGCCCCATGCCGAGGTGACCGCAGCGCCGCCGCCCTCCCCCGCCGCGGCGACGGAGCCGTCCT
Organism: Allostellaceae bacterium; assembly: GCA_052143095.1. Lineage (GTDB taxonomy): Bacteria > Pseudomonadota > Alphaproteobacteria > ATCC43930 > CGMCC-115725 > DAHUYF01. Next base: position 5,904 of record JBKQTR010000525.1, on the reverse strand, counting down.
CCCCGCCCGCGGCGCCACCGGTGGTCATGGCGGCGAAGCAGGCGGCCGCGCTGCCGCCTGCGCCGCCGCGTCCGACCGAAGTCGCGCCGCTGCCGCAAGCCACCGCCGAGGCCGCGACGACGCCGCCGGCGTTCAAGGCGAAGCCGCGGCGCGTGACGCGTGTGGCGGCGGATGAGTCGAAGCGGCTGATGCGCCGTGAGCTCGGCGATGGCCCCGCCGCCGAGGCCGGGCCATTGGCGCCACCGATCGACGCCAGCGATCTGCCGCCACTCGACAGGGCCGCCGGACCGTCGCCCGACAAGGCCGCGGCACCGCCGCCGGCGCAACCGGCGCAGGCCCTCGCCCCTGCCGCCGCCGCGCCGCAGCAGGCCTCGGCGATCGAGGCGACGCCGCTGCCTGCCGACGCCCCGACCGTGGCCTCAGCCGCACCGGCGGCGCGGAACGAGTGCCGTCCCTACACCGCCGACACCACGCTCACCGGCCGCAGCATCGCGGTCGAAGGCACCGCCTGCCGCGGCACCGACGGGCAGTGGCGCCTGGTCAGCGAAGTGCCGCAGCATTGACCCACCCCAGGGGTTAAGAGCGATGGTTGCGCCCTGGCGGCGGCTGGGGTAAGTCTCACGCGCCCTTGTCCGCGAGCGCCCCGCCCATGATCCCGCGCTACAGCCGGCCCGAGATGAGCGTCCTCTGGGCGCCGCAGAACCGCTTCCGCATCTGGTTCGAGATCGAGGCGCATGCCTGCGACGCGCTCGCGCGCGCCGGCATCATCCCGGCCGACGCCGCCAAGGCGGTGTGGGCCAAGGGCAAAGGCCCTTACGACCTCGACCGCATCGACGAGATCGAGCGCGAGACCCGCCACGACGTGCTCGCCTTCCTCACCCATCTCGCCGAGCGCATCGGCCCCGAGGCGCGCTTCGTCCATCAGGGCATGACCTCGAGCGACGTCGTCGATACCGCCTTCTCGGTGCAGTTGAAGGAAGCCGCCGACTTGCTGCTCGCCGATGTCGACCAGCTGCTGGCGGTGCTGAAGCGCCGCGCCTTCGAGCACAAGCTCACCCTCACCATCGGCCGCAGCCACGGCATCCACGCCGAGCCCACGACCTTCGGCCTGAAGCTTGCCGGCTTCTATGCCGAGTTCCGGCGCGCGCGACAGCGGCTGGAGGCGGCGCGCGCCGAGATCGCCGTCTGCGCCATCTCCGGCGCCATCGGCACCTTCGCCAATGTCGAGCCGGCGATCGAGGAGTATGTGGCGGCAAAGCTCGGACTGGTCCCCGAGCCGGTCTCGACCCAGGTGATCCCGCGCGACCGCCACGCCTTCTACTTCGCCGCGCTCGGCGTCATCGCCGGCTCGGTCGAGCGGCTCGCCACCGAGATCCGTCATCTCCAGCGCACCGAGGTGCGCGAGGTCGAAGAGTATTTCGCGCCGGGGCAGAAGGGCTCCTCGGCCATGCCGCACAAGCGCAACCCGGTGCTGACCGAGAACCTGACCGGGCTCGCCCGGCTGGTGCGCGGCGCCGTGGTGCCGGCGCTGGAGAACGTCGCGCTCTGGCACGAGCGCGACATCTCGCACTCATCGGTCGAGCGCGTCATCGCCCCCGACACCACCATCGCGCTCGACTTCGCGCTGGCGCGGCTCGCCCAGGTCGTCGACAAGCTGGTGGTCTATCCCGAGGCGATGCGCGCCAATCTCGACCAGCTCGGCGGGCTCGTGCATTCGCAGCGCGTGCTGCTGGCGCTGACGCAGGCCGGCATGAGCCGCGAGGACGCCTATCGCGCCGTGCAACGCAACGCCATGCCGGTCTGGGACGGCAAAGGCCGCTTCCTCGACCTGCTCAAGGCCGACAAGGAGGTGACGCGGCATCTCCCGGCGGCACAGCTCGAGGCGCTGTTCGACGAGGCCTATCACACCAAGCATGTCGAGACGATCTTCCGCCGCGTGTTCGGGACGGTCTGAGCCGCCGCGTCACGTCCCGGCGTTGAGCTGCTTCTTCGCCTCTGCGGCGCAGCGCTCGAGCTCGGCGCGCACGCGGGCCTCGTCGCAGGCGACGCCCCGCGTGGTGAAATCGCCGCAGACCTTGGCGACGATGTCGTCGCTGCCGGGATGCTGCAGGTCGGATTGCAGCACCTCTTGCGCGTAGCGGTTGGCGGCGTCGCCGGCAAGGCCGAGACGCTCGGCCGCCCACAAGCCCAACAGCTTGTTGCGCCGCGCCTTCACCTTGAAGGCGAGTTCCTGGTCCTGCTCGAATTTGCGCTCGAAACCCTTCTCGCGCTCGTCGAAGCCTGTCATCACCCGCTCCTCTTGGCGCATCCCCGGCTGATCCCCATTATGCCGGGGATCGGAGTCTAGCGCATGTGCACCTTGGTTGTCCTGCTGCGGCCCGGCCATGACTGGCCGCTGCTCATCGCCGCCAACCGCGACGAGATGATCGGACGGCCCTGGCGCCCGCCGGGCCGGCATTGGCCCGACCGGCCCGAGGTGGTGGCGGGGCTCGACGAGCTCGCCCATGGCTCCTGGCTCGGCCTCAGCGATCACGGCGTGGTCGCCGGCATCCTGAACCGCTTCGGCACGCTCGGCCCGGCGCCGGGGCAGCGCTCGCGCGGCGAGCTGGTGCTGGAGGCGCTCGACCACGCCGATGCCGGCGACGCGGCGGCGGCGCTCGCCCAGATCGACCCGCACGCCTACCGCCCCTTCAACATGATCATCGCCGACAACCGCGACGCCTATTGGCTGCGGCACGCCGATCCCGCCGGACGCCAGCGGGTCGCGGCGCGACCGCTCGGCCCCGGCCTCGCCATGATCGCCGCCGGCGACCTCGACGAGAGCGAGACGCCGCGGTTGCGCCGCTACCGCCCGCGCTTTGCCGCCGCCCCTGCGCCCGATCCGGACCGCGGCGATTGGGCGGGTTGGGAGGCGCTCCTCGCCGACGACCAGACGACGCCTCAGGACGGGCCCGCCGGCGCCATGCGCTTTGCCACCGAGCGCGGCTTCGCCACCGTGTCGAGCGCGCTGATCGCGCTGCCCTCGGCGGCGCGGGCGGGCGTCAGGCCGGTGTTCCGCTTTCGCGCCTGGCAGCCCGAGCCCACGCCGTGGCGCGACGTGCTGGACGCGTAGCGCCGCGGCGACGTTGTTTCGGCCGGCCAGGCTTGCTATAGAGCGTTGCTCCCCGCGGCCCCTTGCCAGCGCAGGTTCCGGCCATGTCCCGACGCAAACAGGTCTATGAGGGCAAGGCGAAGGTCCTTTTCGAAGGTCCCGAGCCCGGCACTCTGGTGCAGTACTTCAAGGACGACGCCACCGCCTTCAACAACCAGAAGAAGGGCACGATCACCGGCAAGGGCGTGCTCAACAACCGCATCAGCGAATTCCTGATGACGAAGATCGCCGAGATCGGCATCCCGACGCATTTCGTGCGCCGCCTGAACATGCGCGAGCAGCTGGTGCGGCAGGTCGAGATCATCCCGATCGAGGTGGTAGTGCGCAATGTCGTCGCCGGCTCGCTCGCCAAGCGCTTCGGCATCGCCGAGGGCACGGCGCTGCCGCGCTCGATCGTCGAGTATTATTTCAAGAAGGACGAACTCGGCGATCCCATGGTGTCGGAGGAGCACATCACCGCCTTCGGCTGGGCGACGACGCAGGATCTCGACGAGATCATGCAGATGTCGCTGCGGATCAACGATTTCCTCTCGGGCCTGTTTCTCGGCATCGGCATCAAGCTGGTCGACTTCAAGCTCGAGTTCGGCCGGCTCTATCAGAACGACGAGATGCGCCTCGTGCTCGCCGACGAGATCAGCCCGGACAATTGCCGGCTCTGGGACACCAAGACGCAAGAGAAGATGGACAAGGACCGCTTCCGCCAGGATCTCGGCCGCGTCGAGGAAGCCTATCAGGAAGTGGCGCGCCGCCTCGGCATCCTGCCCGAAGGCGGGCCGGGCGACATGAAGGGGCCGCCGACGGTGCAGTGATGAAGGCGCGCGTCCATGTCATGCTGAAGCAGGGCGTGCTCGACCCCCAGGGCAAGGCGATCGCCCATGCGCTGGGCTCGCTCGGCTTCAGCGGCGTCAGCGAGGTGCGCCAGGGCAAGGTGATCGATCTCGAGCTGGCCGAGAGCGATCCCGCGCGGGCGCGACAGACGCTCGAGGAGATGTGCCGCCAACTCCTCGCCAATACCGTGATCGAGAGCTACCAGATCGAGCTCAGGGGCTGAGCTTGCGCGCCGCCCGGGCGCCACCGCTGCACTGGGGAACCGCCCGGACTGCGGCGGCGCCGTGTCAGATGCGGTCGAGGCTCGTCCACTGCGGCTCCCCCCAGTCGAACGTCAACCGATCGTGGCGGTAGCCGGTCAGCGCCGCGGCCAACTCGACCGGGATGTCGAATATGTAATCGACGGGCATCCACCGGTCGCCGAGGTCTTCGACTCTGGTTCCGGCACGCTTCAATACCGCGACGAGTGGATTTTTCGGGTCGACTCTCCCGCTAGCCCATAGGCCACTACCTTCATCCTGTTTCGCGCCGAGGCGATCCCTGATCGCTGCGAATTCCGGGGGCAGAACACCGCGCGTCGAGAGGTCGCGAGCGCCTCGCTGGCTGTCATGCCACACGCTCCACAACTCCCGTGTGTCCTGATAGCTGTGTGCGGCGCTGAACATGGCATGCTCCTCTACCTGGCAGGCGACGACCATTGATCCGGTCGATAGCCCCGCGAGATGTGCGGCAGAGCCGTAGGCGACATCCTTGGAGTACACGATCGTCCATCCGGTGGGCAGCTCCGAGACAGAGAAGCGGGACTTACCCGGTGACTGGTAGAGCCCCGCTCCTGAGTCGGCCTCGCAAAACCCCACACGGCCGAGCACTTCCGCCTTGCTCAGCGCCTTGAAACCGATCCACGAAATGGAGAAGCCCATCGGTCCTCATCTCGGTCCGCTGCGATACAGTAACACAAAGCCGGAGAAGCGCTAGAAGCCGGGCTTCCGCCTCGTCCGGGAGCGCGCCAGCTTCTCCCGCAGCTTCCGATTCTCCGCAATTGCGTCATCGCGCTCGCGCTCGGCGCGCTTCAAACGCGCCTGCGCGCGGGTGAGCTCGCGGCGCAGCAGCACCAGATATTTGTCGTCGGGCGTCATGGCGCGGCCGGGATTATCGCCGCTTGGGGTTGCGCCCGACAGTGAAAACGCGCCGCGGGGGAACGGAGCTGGAAAGTGATCGTTCCCGGGAGTGTAAGAAAACCCTGCCAGAGGATGTCATGGCCTCACCCAGGCAGAGGCGCAAAGTGAAGCGCGTGATGCACGAATTCAAGGAAGGCGAGCTGAAGGCCGGGCGCGGGCGCCGCGGCAAAGTGGAAAGCCGCCGCCAGGCGATTGCCATCGCCATGTCCGAGTCGGGACAGTCGCGCCCGCGCGGCAAGCGCAAGACGGCGAAGAAGACGACCGGCAAGCGCACGCCTCGGGGCAGCAAGAGCGCGCGCTGAGGCGGCGCGGCGCTTGATCGAAGGCGGGGAGCGATGTAGATCAGGTTGACTCCGCCCCCGCGCCGTCAAGCGAGGCCCGCGCCGATGCAAGCCGCCATCATCGTCTTCCCCGGCTCCAACCGCGAGCAGGACGTCCATGACGCGCTCGAGCGGGCCTCGGGCAAGCCGCCGCTCAAGGTATGGCATCGCGACAGCGAGCTGCCGAAGGCGGATCTGCTGGTCATTCCCGGCGGCTTCTCCTATGGCGATTATCTCCGCTGCGGCGCCATGGCGGCGCATTCGCCGATCATGCGCGAGGTGAAGGCGCGGGCCGAGAGTGGCACGCCGGTCCTGGGGATCTGCAACGGTTTCCAGATCGTCACCGAGGCGGGATTGTTGCCGGGCGTGCTGCTGGTCAACCAGACGCTCAAATTCCACTGCAAGGACGTCCATCTCAAGGTCGAAA
>JBKQTR010000524.1:0-6500 GCA_052143095.1 Allostellaceae bacterium | reverse complement strand
TGGTCTCGAAGGGGTTGGCATGGATGTAGGCGGCGATCTTCTCCTGGTCGAGCCCGCCGGTCTTGGTAATGGCCTCAGCGAGGATCTGCAGCTCGGCATAAGCAAAGGGCGGCAGGTAGAAGCCCAGGGGATCGACGCCTTCGGCCACCGCCTTGACGCGGTATTTCGTCAGGAACTCCTCGATCCCGGGAAACTTCATCGTCGGCTCCGGCACATAGACGTCGTAGGAGACGATGCCGTTGAGCAGCGGCCCCAGCTGCTGTTTGACCGGCGCGAAGGCGAGGCCGATCATGCCGCCGCCGAACATGCGCGCCTTGAGGCCGGCCTCATGCGCGGCGCGCACCATGCCGACGCTGTCGGGCGGATATGAGGCGATGTAGACGATATCGGGGTTGGCGGCGGCGATCGAGCGCACCACCGGCGCGAAATCGACGGTGGCCGGCGGATAGCTGCGGTCGTAGACGATCTGCAGGCCGAGCTCCTTGATCTTCTCGCGCGCGCCGGCAATCACGGTCTGCGCGTATTCGGCGTCGGCGGCGGCGAGCGCGATGGTCTTGGGCTTGGGCTCCATGGTCATCGCCGTCGCGAGGAACCCCTCCGACGGGCCGAGGCGCGTCTCCTTGCCGTTCGGCAGGATCTGGAAATACTTGTCGTAATGGAACTTGTCGTTCACGCCGGTGCCGAACAGCGCCATGAACACCAGGTTCTTCTGCATCACGATCGGCATCGCCGGCACGATCTGGTTGGTGGCGTAGCCCGAGACCACGAGATCGACCTTGTCGACCTCCAAGAGCTTGCTGTAGATGCCCGGCACGTTGGCGCCGGTGCTCTGATCATCGTAGAAGACCAGCTGCACCGGCCGGCCGAGCAGCCCGCCCTTAGCGTTGACGTCCTCGGCCCAGACCTGCATGCCAAGCAGCGCGCTCTTGCCGCCGCCGGCGAGCCCGCCGGTCAAGGACATGCTCAAGCCGATCTTGATCGGCTCGGCCGCTTGCGCCGCGACCGCTCCCAGCAGCGCGACACCGACAAAAACCGCGCCGGCGCGCTGCCAAAAATGCTTCACCATTCTTCACTCCTCCGTGAAATCAATGGAGCCTCGCTGCGCCCAGGACGCGGCGGCTGCTCTGGGCGAGTTCGGCCTTGCGGCGCGCGAGATCGCGATAGGCGAGCTGGCCCGCCCGCTTCACCACGCGGCCCGCGACCAGCACCGTGTCGACATTGACGGTGCCGGCATGGAGCACGATGCTGGCGACGGGATCGACCACCGGCAGCAAATTGAGATCGTCGGCGCGCAGCAGGATGATGTCGGCTTCCTTGCCCGGGCTCAGCGAGCCGATGCGGTCGTCGAGCCCGGCCATGCGCGCGCCGTCGATGGTCGCCCAGCGCAGCGCCTCGCGACAGCTGATCGAGATGCGCTCCGGCGCGCGGCCGGTGCGCGCGATCACCTGCTGATTGTCGAGGTTGCGCTGCGACTGGAGCGCGATGCGCAGATTGGTGAACATGTCGCTGCCGAGGCTCGATTCCACATCGGAGCCGAGCGATGGCGCGGCACCAAGCGCGCGCAGCCTGCCGGTAAGGCTGTCGCCGAAGCCCATCTGCAGCTCCGCCTCGGGCGTCACGGTGACGCCGGCGCCGCTGTCGATCAGCCGCCGCAGCACCTCGTCGGCGAGGCTGTTGCCGTGGACGATGTTGACGCGATCGTCGATCAGCCCCTCGGCGACGAGGCGCTGAAAGCCGTCCGGCGTGCGCATGGCGCCGCCGCCGACATGCATGCTGCAGATCATGTCGAACTCGCGCGCCAGCGCCAAATCGTGCCGGCTCACCTCATAGGTGGAATAGGCGGGGCCGAGCACGGCCATGCCGAGCCCGACCAGCCCGTCGCGCGCGCCGATGCGCCCGCGCGCCAGCCGCTCGATCTCGGCGCGGGGATGCGGGATCTCGCTGAAATGCGGCTGCCCCGGCTGCGGATCGGGCTTGGGCGAGCCGTGCAGGAAGAGCGCGCGGATGCCGCTCTCGAGCAGGCCGCCGACGGCGGCGTCGCTATGCGCCGGGCTCGGATTGTTGTGGCACCAATCGACCATGGTGGTGACGCCGGCGCTGAGCTGGCTCAAGGCACCGACGAGATTGGCGATGAAGATGTCGGGCGCCGTGAGGTTCGGCGCGATCGAGGCATGCATGGCGTGGAGATATTCGGGGATCGTCCAATCGGCGGCGATGCCGCGCAACCCGGTCTGCCAGGTATGGATATGGGCGTTGACGAAGCCGGGCATGACGATGCGGTCGGTGGCGTCGATGATCTCGGCGTCGTCGGCGGCGATCTCCGGCGCCACCGCGGCGATGCGCCCGCCCTCGATCAGCACGTCGCCCCGGCGCAGATCCGGCACGCGCTCGTCGAGCGTGACGATGATGCCGGATTTGATCAGCGTGCGCGCCATCAGCCGCTTGCTCCTTCCGGCGGCGGGAGCGCCGAGTCGCCGCCTGCCGACGCAAAAAGCATAGCGCGGGCTCGGCGCAAAGGACAGGCTCACCGGTCCAACGCTAGGGAGCGTACAAATCTCACGGCAGCACACCCCCCAACGATCGCCTTGCCCGCGAAAGCGGGCATCCGGGGGCCTCAAATGCAGTGAGCGGAGCGCTTCCCCTGGGTCCGCGCTGGCGCGGGGACGGCGGGATAAGGTGCTGGAACAGCTGCGTTTTTCGGGATATGTACATACCGTAGCGGTCCAACGGGCGCGCCCGCGGCCGCTGCAACACAGGATGTAGAGAAAAGCGCCCATCAAGGGACGCGCCGATTTACCTTGCCATCCCGGCCGCATTTCTGTATACAGCCTGCATACCAAAACCCTGAGGCGTCCGCACGATGTCGCAAGCGGTCACGGCGCTGCTTCGCCTGCGCGAGCTGATCCTCTCCGGCGAGCTGGCGCCGGGGGAGCGGCTCTCGGAGCTGTCGATGGTGGACCGGCTCGGCGTTTCGCGGACGCCGGTGCGCGCGGCGCTGGCGCGGCTCGAAGAGGAGGGGCTGCTCGAGCCGATCCCATCGGGCGGGTTCGCCGTCAGGGCCTTCACCGAGGACGAGATCCGCGACGCGGTCGAGCTGCGCGGCACGCTGGAGGGGCTGGCGGCGCGGCTCGCGGCCGAGCGCGGCGTGGCCTTGCCGGCGCTCAATGAGATGCGGCGCCTGCTCGATCGCATCGATGCTCTGATCGCCGCGCCGGACATCACCGAAGCCGATTTCTCGGCCTATGTCACGCTCAACGAGCAGGTCCACGCCCGGCTGGTCGATTTCGCCGGCAGCGCCGTCGTGGCGCGGCAGATCGGCCGGGTGATGAGCCTGCCCTTCGCCTCGCCCAGCGCCTTCCTCGAGGCGCAGGGGCGGCTGCCCGAGGCGCGCGCGGTGCTGGTGCTGGCGCAAGAGCACCACCGCGCCGTGCTCGATGCGATCGAGCACCGCGAGGGGACGCGCGCGGAGGCGATCATGCGCGAGCATGCGCGGCTTGCGCGCCGGAATCTGCAGCTCGCGCTCGGCAACCAGGACGCCCTGCAACTGGTCCGCGGCGGCGCCTTGATCCGGCACCGGCTGCGCGCCTGATGATCGAACCCCTGTCCGCGGATGGAGTGGCTCCGTGACCGAAGCAAAGCCGTTTCCGCTGAATGCCTGGTATGCCGCGTCGTGGAATTACGAGCTGAAGCGCGAGCTGGCGCCGCGGACGATCTGCGGTAGGGATCTCGTGCTCTATCGGCGCGGCGACGGCCAGGCGGTGGCGCTCGAAGACGCCTGCTGGCATCGGCTGCTGCCGCTGTCGCTGGGGCATCTTAGGGGCGATGAGCTCGTCTGCGGCTATCACGGGCTCGTCTTCAATTCGGCCGGCCGCTGCACCTACATGCCGGCGCAGGAGACGATCAATCCATCGGCCTGCGTGCGCGCCTTCCCGGCCGCCGAGAAGCACCGGCTCGTCTGGGTCTGGATGGGCGATCCGGCGCTCGCCGACCCCGCGAAGGTTCCCGATTTCCATTGGAACGGCGACGACCCCTGGGTCGGCGAAGGCGGCACCTTCTACAGGCTGCAATGCGACTATCGTCTCGTCGTCGACAATCTCATGGACCTCACGCACGAGACCTATGTCCATGCCGGCAGCATCGGCGACGACGCGATCACGCGGAGCCCCTTCAGCGTCACCCATAGCGAGCGCAAGGCGACGATGACGCGCTGGATGAAGGACATCGCGCCGCCGCCCTTCTGGGCGCGACAGCTCGGCAAGCCCGGGCATGTCGACCGCTGGCAGATCATCCAGTTCGAGGCGCCGTCGGTGGTTGCCGGCGACGTCGGCGTCGCGCCGACCGGAACCGGGGCGCCCGAGGGCGACCGCGCGCAGGGCGTCAACGGCTTCTTCCTCGCCGCGATCACGCCGGAGACCGCGACGAGCTGCCATTATTTTTGGAATTTCGTCCGCAGCTTTCGGACCGACGATCAGAGCCTGACGACCGAGCTGCGCCTCGCCCATGTCAACAACGGCAGCGGCCTCTACGAGCAGGACCGCGACATCCTGGAAGCGCAGCAGAAGGCGATCGACAAGAACCCGCGGGCCCCCTTCTACAATCTCAATATCGATGCCGGCGCGCTCTGGGCACGCCGCCTGATCGATCGCATGATCGCCGCCGAGCAGGTCCGGGAACCGACACGGGCGCCGGCGGGTTGAGCGACATGCGCGGCGTTATCGACTGGCATCCGGCGCGGCTCAACTCGGTCAGGGATCTCACCGCCGACATCCGGCTCTTCGAGATCGAGCCGCTGGAGCGCCATACCCCGCCCATCCCCGGCAGCCACATCAACGTCAGCGTCCAATTGGGCGAGCGTCCGGATGTGCGCTCCTACTCGATCCTCGGCGCCTGCGCCGACGGGCTCTACCGGATCGCGGTGAAGCGCCTGCCCGCCGGCCGCGGCGGCTCCGCCTATATGTGGAGCCTCGCGCCCGGCGCGCGGCTCACGATCTCCGAGCCCGGCAATCACTTCGCGCTGAGCCCCGGGCGGCCGGACTATCTGCTCATCGCCGGCGGCATCGGCATCACGCCGATCTACACCATGGCGCTCGCGCTGGCGCAGGCGGGCGCCCCCTTCCGGCTGCTCTATGCCGGTCGCCGGCGCCGCGATCTCGCCTTTGCCGATGAGCTGCGCGAAGGGATCGGCGACCGGCTGGAGATCTTCGTCGGCGAGGAGGGATCGCGGATCGAGGTCGCGGCCGAGATCGGACGCCTCGCTTCCGGCGGCGAGCTCTACGCCTGCGGGCCGCTGCGCCTGCTCGACGCGGTGCGCCAAGCCTGGGCCGAGAGCGGCCGGCCGGTCGAGGGGCTGCGCTTCGAGACTTTCGGCAACAGCGGCCGCTATGCCGCCGAACCCTTCAACGTGACGCTATCGCGGCTCCGGCGGGAGATCACCGTCGCGCGCAACGAGACCCTGCTCGACGCGCTCGAAGCCGCCGGCATCGAGATGATCGCCGACTGCCGGCGCGGCGAATGCGGCCTCTGCGCCGTCGATGTCCTCGCGGTCGACGGCATCATCGACCACCGTGACGTGTTCTTCAGCGAGAGCCAGAAGGCCGCGAACAAGCAGATTTGCACCTGCGTCTCGCGCGTGGTCAAGGGCGGCATCGTCATCGACACGGCGGACCGGATCGACTGATCGGCGCCCGTCCGCGTCATGGGAATTGCCGGCTTGCCACAATCGCCAAATAATATTATTCATATCATATGAAGGGAGCCGCGGGTATTCATGCGCTATGACGCCGAGCACAAGCAGCGGACGCGAGCACGGGTCCTCTCGGAAGCGGCCAAGGCGATCCGCAGCGAAGGGCCGCACCGGGTCGGCGTCGCCGGCGTGATGGCGAAGGCCGGATTGACCCATGGCGGCTTCTACGCCCATTTCAGTTCCAAGGACGATCTCGTGGTCGCCGCCCTGGCGCAGATGTTCGACGAGGCGATGGCGACCTTCGATCACTTCACGGCAGGCAAGCCGCCCGCCGCAGCCCTGCGGAGCTACGTCGACTTCTATCTGTCCCCAAGGCACCGGGACGCCCAGGATACCGGCTGTCCCCTGCCCTCGCTCTCGGGCGACCTCCCCCGCCTCGACCGCGCGGCACGCGAGCGTTTTGCCCTCGGCCTCGAGCGTCTCTCCGGGGCGATCGCCGGGCTGATCTCCGCCCTGGGACGGGACGATGCCGAGGATCTCGCGGGCTCGGCGCTTGCCGAAATGGTCGGCGCCATCTCCCTGGCCCGCGCCATCCCCGATCCTCGCCGATCGAATGCGGTGCTCAAGCGCTCGCGCGACCTGCTCAAGGCGCGTCTCGGCATCGCCGCGAAAGACTGAGGTTCCGCGCCCGCCTCGTCCCCAGGAACCGCCGGCATCGCGGCATGCGCGATCGGCTTTCGCGATTGCTGCGCAATCGCTGCTGCCGCCACGGACGGACAACCCGTTCGATCGCTTCGCGATCGAACCCACCGGGGCC
>JBKQTR010000523.1:0-20788 GCA_052143095.1 Allostellaceae bacterium | reverse complement strand
CGGACAACCCGTTCGATCGCTTTGCGATCGAACCCTCCGGGGCCGACCGCAACGCGGTCGGCCGGGTTGTCCGCGTCGCGCGGCCATGACCCCCGGCGCCTGCATCGAGGCGGCGATCGGCCTGCTCGACCAGATCGAGCAGACCCGCGCCCCGGCCGACGACATCGTCGCGACGTATTTCCGCCGCCACCGCTTCGCCGGCGCCGGCGATCGCGGCGCGATCTCCGAGCATATCTACGCCGTGCTGCGCCGGCGGGCGGCGCTCGACTGGTGGATCGAGCGGCAGGGACAGGGCCTGCCGCTGGACGCGCGCCGGCGCATGCTGGCGGCGCTGGCACTGGTCGAGGACTGGACGCCCGCCGCGATCTCCGGCGCCTGCGACGGCGACCGCTTCCGCCCGCAGCCGCTGTCGCGCGAGGAGGCGCATTTCATCGCGGCGCTGGGGCGCGAGAAGCTCGAGGCGCGCGACATGCCGCCGGCGGCGCGCGGCAACTATCCCGCCTGGCTCACGCCGCATCTCGAGGCGGCGCTCGGCCGCGGGCTCGCGCGCGAGATGGCGGCGCTCAACGAGGGCGCGGCGCTCGACCTGCGCGCCAACCGGCTCAAGCTCGAAGATCGCGAGCAGGCGCGCGCGGCGCTGGCGCGCGAGGGGGTCGAGGCGGCGCGGACCAAGCTCTCGCCGCTGGGCCTGCGCGTCTTCGAGCGCATTCCGCTGGGCACGCTCGACGCCTTCCGCAGCGGCCTCATCGAGGTGCAGGACGAGGGCTCGCAGCTCGCAGCGCTGCTGGCCGATGCGCGGCCGGGGATGCGCGTCGTCGATTTCTGCGCCGGCGCCGGCGGCAAGACCTTGGCATTGGCGGCGTCCATGGGCAATCGCGGCCATCTCGTCGCCTGCGACGTCTCGGCGGCGCGGCTCGAGCGCGCCACCCAGCGCCTGCGCCGCGCGGGCGCCGCCATCGTCCAGCGCGTGCCGCTGTCGGGCGAGCGCGACAAATGGGTGAAGCGCCATGCCGAGAGCTTCGACCGCGTCTTCGTCGACGCGCCGTGCACCGGCACCGGCACCTGGCGGCGCAACCCCGACGCCAAATGGCGGCTGCGCCCCGAGGACCTGGCCGAGCTTACGGCGCTTCAGGCGGAGATCCTCGACAGCGCCCAGCGGCTGACCAAGCCCGGCGGCCGGCTGATCTATGTCACCTGCTCGCTTCTGCGCGAGGAGAACGAGACGCAGATCGAGCATTTTTTAGAGCGCCATGGCGATTTCGCGCTGCTGCCGATCGGTGCGGTGTGGCGGGAGACGATCGGCGGCGAGCCGCCCGCCGCCGGCGACACGCTGCGCTTGAGCCCGGCGCGCCACGGCACCGACGGGTTCTTCGTCGCGGTGATGGCGCGCAAGCCGAAGCCGAAGCAGGAGCCGGAGCGCGCGCGGGAGCTGGAGCCGGAGCGAGAGGCGGAACTGGAGCCGCAGGCGGAGCAGGAGAGCAAGGATGCGTGAGGCCGCCGCCTGGCGTCTGCTCGTGGCAGCGGCGTTGCTGCTGGCGGCAAGTGTTGCAGCGCGTGCGGAGGACATGGCCGTGCCGGTCGAGCACAACGGCCGGCCGATCACCCTCGCCGGCGGCTTCGACAAGCCGGCCGGCGCCGGGCCTTTCCCGGCGGTCATCCTGCTGCATGGCTGCGGCGGCAACAATTCAATGCGGCGCCGCATGCTGAGCTGGGCCGAGCTGTTGCACGGGCAAGGCTATGCCACGCTGATCCTCGACAGCTTCACGGCGCGCGGCCAATCGAGCATCTGCCACAACCCGCAGCTGGTGCCGGAGCTCGAGCGCGCGCGCGACGTCTATGCTGCGGCCTATGCGCTCGCCGCCCGGGACGACGTGACCCCGGACAGGATCGCGGCGATGGGCTTCTCGCATGGCGGCGGGACCGTGGTCACGGCCGACGCCGTCGGCGCGCCGCTGCTCGCCGAGCTGCGCGAGCGGCTGGCCACGCGCGGCAGGCTCGCCGCCGTCGTCGCCCTATACCCCGGCTGCCATGTCTCGGCGGACCAGCCCTTTGCCTCGCCCTTGCTCATCCTCATCGGCGAGAAGGACGACTGGACGCCGGCGGCGCGCTGTCAGCCGCTCGCGGCGCGGCCGCAGGGGGACGGGGCGCCCGTGCGACTTCAGATCTACCCCGATGCTTATCACGATTTCGACGCGGAAGGGGTCGAGAGCAATGCCTTTGGTCACCGGGCCTCCTACAACGCCGCGGCGGCTGCGGCAGCGCGTCAGGAGGTCACCAGCTTCTTGCGGGAGTATCTGAAATGACGAGTATTCTTTGGTGCGGCATCGACGCCTTGCGCGGCGGCGGCGCGGTGCGGAGGATGCGGCCATGACCGAGCGCGTCTTGATCCTCGATTTCGGCAGCCAGGTGACGCAGCTCATCGCTCGAAGGCTGCGCGAGAGCGGCGTCTATTGCGAGATCCATCCCTTCAACCTGCCGGAAGAGCGGCTCGACGCCTTCGCGCCGCGCGCCGTCATCCTTTCCGGCGGCCCGGCCTCGGTGAACGAGGCGGCCTCGCCCCGGGCGCCGCAGCGCGTCTTCGAGCTGGGCGTGCCGGTGCTCGGCATCTGCTACGGCCAGCAGGCGATGTGCGCGCAGCTCGGCGGCCGCGTAGCATCCTCCGACCATCGCGAGTTCGGCCGCGCCTTCATCGAGGTGATCGACGAGTGCGCGCTCTTCGAGGGCCTCTGGCCCAAGGGCAGTCGCGAGCAGGTCTGGATGAGCCATGGCGACCGGGTCGAGGCGCTGCCGCCGGGCTTCCGCGCGGTGGCCGTGAGTGAGGGCGCGCCGTTCGCGGTCGTCGCCGATGACCGGCGCCGCTTCTACGGCACCATGTTCCATCCCGAGGTCATCCACACGCCGCAAGGTGCGGCGCTGCTGCGGAACTTCACCCACCGCGTCGCCGGCTGCCGCGGCGACTGGACCATGGCCGCCTTCCGCGCCCAAGCGATCGAGCGCATCCGGGCGCAGGTCGGGCGCGGCCGCGTCATCTGCGGCCTCTCCGGCGGCGTCGACAGCTCGGTGGCGGCGGCGCTGCTGCACGAGGCGATCGGCGACCAGCTCACCTGCATCTTCGTCGATCACGGGCTGCTGCGCGCCGGCGAGGCGGAGGAGGTGGTGACCTTGTTCCGCGATCACTACAACATCCCACTCATCCATTGCGACGCGGGCGAGCTCTTCCTCGGCAAGCTCGAGGGCGTCAGCGATCCCGAGCGCAAGCGCAAGATCATCGGCGCGACATTCATCGAATTGTTCGACGCCGAGGCGCACAAGATCGGCGGCGCCGAGTTCCTGGCGCAGGGCACGCTCTATCCCGACGTCATCGAATCCGTGAGCTTCACCGGCGGCCCCAGCGTCACCATCAAGTCGCACCACAATGTCGGGGGCCTGCCCGAGCGCATGAAGCTGAAGCTGGTCGAGCCCTTGCGCGAGCTCTTCAAGGACGAGGTGCGGGTGCTCGGCCGCGAGCTGGGATTGCCCGAGCGGCTGGTGAAGCGCCATCCCTTTCCCGGGCCCGGCCTCGCCATCCGCATCCCCGGCGAGATCACGCGCGAGAAGCTCGAGATCCTGCGCAAGGCGGATGCGATCTATCTCGAGGAGATCCGCAACGCCGGGCTTTACGACGCCATCTGGCAGGCCTTTGCCGTGCTGCTGCCGGTCAAGACCGTCGGCGTCATGGGCGACGGGCGCACCTACGACCATGTCTGCGCGCTGCGCGCGGTGACCTCGACCGACGGCATGACCGCCGATTATTTCCCGTTCCCGCACGAGTTTTTGGGCCGCGCCGCCACCCGTATCATCAACGAGGTGCGCGGCATCAATCGCGTCGTCTACGACATCACAAGCAAGCCGCCGGGGACGATCGAGTGGGAGTGAGGGGAGCGGTAGCTCTGAAAATTCTCTATATAGTTCAATAGTTTAGAGTGATGTTCTGATGATCGGCGATGCATCGTTAGTCACGCGACCAGATCTCATAACCGATTGAACGACAAAGGGAATAAGTAATAAATCGAGCAGGTTTGAGCTATCGACGCCAGCCGAAACCATAAGACCGTCAGATTGAGCGCATAGCGCTGACGGTCTTTTCCGTAAGGCGGCTCGTTCTGGAAAATGCGTTGGGAGGGGTAATTCATAGCCTGTTCGGCACGCTTTTCACGACCGATCGGGCGACCGCTGGACCTGTTTTTCGGAGACGGAATAGTTGACAAATATGCGTCATAATGGCTATTAATTGCCCATTCTGACGCAGAACTATGGACTCTCCATGCAGCCTCGCCAGCACAAGACCGCCAGCTTCCTGTCGGCTCACCCGGTCTTCACCCGGGCCGAATTTGCGGCGGCCTTCGGCCATCCGGCGAGCGCAGCCAATGTCACCAGTCTGCTCCGGCACCATCTCCGTGCCGGCAACATCAAGCGTGTCAGTCGCGAGGTGTTCGCCGCCGTGCCGGCTCATCTGGCGGCGGACCGGATGGTGATCGACCGCTTCGCCGCGGCGAGCAAGCTTCGCTCCGACGGCGTGCTCGGGTTTCACTCCGCGCTCGAGCTGCATGGCATAGCTTATTCCGAGTTCAACGAGGTCCAGCTCATCAGCGCCGGACGCACAGAACTGGTGGACTTGCCCTTCGGCGGCTGCCGCTTCGTCACCCCGCCGAAGGCGTTGGTGACGGCCGGCAAGGCTGACTACCTGACCATGACCATGGATCGGCAGGGCGTGGCGGTCCGTGTGACTACGGTCGAACGCACCGTCGTCGACATCCTGCACCGCCCGGAACTCGCGGGCGGCGCCGAGGAAGTCCTCAAATCGCTAGATCTGGTGCGCTATCTCGACCCGGCGAAGGTCGCCGACTATGTCGAGCTTCTGGACAACCGGTCGATCGCCTCCGTTTCCGGCTGGTGGCTCGAAAAGCGGCGCAGCGCGCTTGGCATCACCGATGACGTTCTGGCACGCCTGCGAGCGCGGCTCCCCCGCTCGAAGCATTATGCGTTGGGCGCCGAACCCGGTCGTGCTGTGCTTGTTGAGCCGTGGCGCGTGCTTCTGCCGCCGCAGGCTGTCGACGCGGCTTTTGAGGGCGTCTGATGGTCGCTTCGCGAGAAACGCTTCAGGACCTAGCGGCCGAGCGGCAGCTTCAACCTGCGACGCTGGAGCGCGTGATCCGGCTGATCGACATTCTCGACGCGTTTGGCGCCGACGCGCTGATCGGGCCGCGCATTGCCCTGAAAGGCGGTACGGCGCTCAACGTTTTCCATTCCGATCTGGATCGCCTCTCGGTCGATATCGACGTCAACTATGTCGGCGCGATCGAGAAGGAGCGGATGGATGCGGACCGCCCAAGCCTGGAGGACCGGATCGCGCGGCTGATGGAATCGAAAGGCTACGCCGCGCGGCGCGAGCCGTCGGAACATGCGGGGGGCAAATGGATCTATCGCTATGCCTCCGCGCTCGGCGGCGCGGGAACCATCGAGATCGACATCAACTATCTCTACCGCGGTCCCCTTTACGGCGTGGATCGCATGCCGTCGGCAGCAATCGGATCGTACCGAGCCATGAACGTGCCGGTTCTCGACATCCACGAGATCGTCGCCGGTAAGATGGTCGCGCTGGTCACGCGGCGCGCCGCACGCGATCTGTTCGATGCGCACCGGATCATCGCCATGCCGTCTCTCGACTGGGCGAAGATCAAGGTGGCCACCCTGATGATCGGCGCGAGCGCCAAGAGCTTCGACTGGCGGACAGCATCGCCCGAAGCGATCGGGTGCGAGGTCGGCGACATCACCGGGAAGCTGACCATGTGCCTGCACGATCGGTATTTCGATGCCTTCGGCGGCCCGGCATCCTGGATCGGAAGCGTCACGGCCGAATGCCGGGAGAAGCTTGCACCGCTGTTTCAGTTCACGGTAGGCGAGAGAGCGTTTCTGGACGGTGTGCTTGAGCGAGGCGAGATCGATGCGTCCCCTATGGGCGCTCCCGAATCCGTGCGCGCCGCGATAGAAGCCTGTCCGGCGTTGCGATGGAAGGTGCAGAACGTCAAGGCTTGGAAATCCGGCGACAAGTCGCTGGCGCCACGCGCGAGACGAGGACCGCGACCACCTGGAGAGCCTAATCCATGAAGACCGCGCTGAGCGGAGATGTGTCGAAACGACTGGTGCTCGGCGGTGGCGCCGAGACTGCGCATGAACTTGAGGTCGAGATTGAGCAGATTCGAGCCCGTTTAGCCGCAAATGAGGCGGAACGGAAAGAGCTTGAAGCCGCGCTGAGGAACCTCGTGAGCCGGCGCTCGGCGGTGACTGCAAATTATTCATCACCCGCCATTGCAGATGCGCCGAGGGTCATAGCCGCGTCACCCACCGCGCAAAAGATCGCTCTGTTTCGGCGCCTATTCGCAGGCCGCGCTGACGTATTCCCTGTCAGGTGGGAAAACCGGAAGACTGCCAAGTCCGGCTATGCGCCCGCGTGCGCCAACGAATGGGTCAGAGGGATATGCGGCAAGCCGCAAGTCAAATGCGGGGAATGCCCTCATCAAGCCTTCATCTCGGTAACAGACGACATCATCGAAAAGCATCTGCGCGGAGGCGATAGCGCACGCGGCTCTGGCGGCGATTTCGTGGTGGGTGTTTATCCGCTGCTTCCTGACGAAACCTGCTGGTTTCTGGCCGCCGACTTTGACGAGGAGAGCTGGGCGGTTGACGCCTTGGCCGTGCTGGAGACTTGCCAGGCCAAGGGCGTGCCCGCGGCTCTTGAGCGGTCTCGATCCGGCAATGGCGGGCATGTGTGGATTTTCTTCTCCGAGCCGGTTTCGGCACGCACTGCTCGGCAGCTTGGTGCGGCCATGCTCACGGAGACGATGGAGCGTCGCCCCGAAATAGGTTTCGCCTCATACGATCGTTTTTTCCCGAGCCAGGACACCATGCCGGTCGGCGGCTTCGGAAATCTGATCGCCTTGCCTTTGCAGCGCCGGGCGCGCGAGCTTGGAAACAGTGTTTTCGTTGATCAAGACCTTCGTCCATACGACGACCAATGGGCATTTCTGGCCGCGAGGCCACGGCTATCGGCCAAGGCCGCCGCCGAAATCGTCGACGACGCGGAGACGCGCGGCCGTATTCTGGGCGTCCGCATGCCCGCCGAAGAGGAGGATGCGGACGAGCCCTGGCGCATGACGCCGTCTCGGCGCACCAAAGGGGGCCCGGTTGGCAGTCCCCTGTCGGGCAAGATCACGATCGTGGTCGCCGACCAACTCTATATAGACCGGACCGATTTGCAGCCGGCAATGACGGCGCGGCTCATACGCCTGGCGGCCTTCCAAAACCCCGAGTTCTATCGCGCGCAGTCCATGCGTTTTCCGACCTTCGGCAAGCCTCGGATTATCTCCTGTGCCGAACTTCATCGGCGTCATGTGGGGCTGCCCCGCGGATGCCTCGACGAAGCTGTTGAGCTGATCCGAGGCGAGGGCGCCGAGGTTGAGTTGGATGATCTGAGGGTGATCGGCGATCCGCTTGCGAGTCGAGTACGGTTTCAGGGGACGCTGCACGAGCCACAGGTCAAGGCGTTCGAAGCGCTTCTTCCGCATGACCATGGCGTGCTCGCGGCGGCGACCGCCTTCGGCAAGACGGTGGTGGCCGCGGCCCTTATTGCGCAACGCGGACGCAATGCGCTCGTTCTTGTCCATCGCCGCGAGTTGCTCACCCAGTGGGTGGAGCGGCTAAGGACATTCCTCGATATCGATCCGAAGGACATCGGCGTTATTGGCGGCGGACGCCGCAAGCCGACTGGCGTCATTGATGTCGCGCTGATCCAGAGCCTCGTGCGCCGAGGCGAAGTATCCGACCTGGTAGCGGACTACGGTCATCTGATCGTCGACGAGTGCCACCATCTTTCGGCCGTGAGTTTCGAGCTCGTGGCCCGCCGGGCGAAGGCGCGCTATGTCCTCGGGCTTTCCGCGACCGTGGCCCGCAAAGATGGTCACCATCCGATCATCTTCATGCAATGCGGACCCGTTCGACATCGCGTTGATGCGCGTGCCCAGGCGGCGGGGCGGGGGATTGTTCACCGCGCCAAGACTCGATCGACGCAGTTTCAACTGCCGCCGCTCCTGGCGGGATCGGACCGTCCCTCCATGCCAGCGGTCTATGCGGCCATCGCGCAGGACGAGCTGCGTAATAACCTGATCTTCGACGATGTGCTGAAGGCGCTGGAGGCGAAGCGGTCACCGGTCGTGCTGACCGAGCGCCGGGATCATCTCGAATATCTTCAAGGTCGCTTTTCGCGCTTCGTGCGCAATCTTGTCGTCCTTCGAGGCGGAATGTCGGTGGCCGAACGCAAGGCATCAGATGTCGCTCTGCGAGTGGCGGACGATCAGGAACGGCTCATCCTCGCGACAGGGCGGTACATCGGCGAGGGTTTTGATGACCCGAGGTTGGACGCGCTGTTCTTGACGATGCCCATTTCCTGGAAGGGCACGTTGGCCCAATATGTCGGTCGGCTTCACCGGCAGCATGCTGGTAAAACAGAGGTTCTCGTCGTCGACTATGTCGATGACCTCGTGCCCATTCTTGCGCGGATGGCGGCAAAGCGGCGATCTGGATATCGGGCGCTCGGCTATAGAGTTGACTGATCCACCGCCAGCCCAAGTGTGGCGAGGACGTTGTATACATTAGAATGTCGTGCGGTAGCAGCCCTTCAACCGTCTTTGGCGGCTTGTATGTTCTGGAAGGATCACCGTGGCCCGAATCTTCACGCGTGAACAATTTTACGAGCTTGTTTGGTCCAAGCCGATGACGCACTTGGCGAAAGAGTTCGCGATCTCCGATGTCGCACTTCACAAAATCTGCAGAAAGCACGGCATCCCCAATCCGCCGCTGGGCTGGTGGGCGAAGAAGGCAGCAGGAAAGAAGGTGAAGCAGATACCGTTGCCGGAGGCCAAGGCCGGGACCGCTGACAGAATCACGATCGCAAACGCCGACCTCAGTCGCGAATCCTCGGCGCTCGCCAACGTACGCGAGCAGGCGCGGATCCTTGCCTCTGAAGGCAGTGACGATCAGGCTGCGCCGGCACACCCAATCGTCGATCGTACACTCGCAAAACTCAGGAAGGCGAAGCCGTCCCATATCGGCATCGTCGCTGCCGACGGCGCCGGGCTCATCAAGTGCGAGGTTGCATCGCCATCGATCGACCGTCTCGCGGTTATCCTGCCACGGGTTGTGCGCGCAGCATCGTTGCAGGGGTACGAACTGATGGCGGACGACGGATCGGCGCATTTCAAATCTGAAACCGAAGCCATCGGCTTCTCAATCGCGGAGACAGTTAGGCGCGAGAAGCACCTTCTGACCGATGCCGAGCGTGCCAAGGAGGAGGCTTGGGAACGAAAGCGCGACCTGGCTGCGCGACGGAATTCATGGGATAATGTATTCTTTGACAGGCCGCGCTTTCCAGAATGGGATTTCCATCCGACCGGTCAACTCTCATTCGAGTTCGAGCAGGTCTATCTCTTTGGGGGCGCTTCACCCCGGCGCACCTTCCGCGACGCTAAGGTCCAGCGCCTCGAGAACATGGCGTGCGACATTGCGGTGGGGCTCGCGGTTCTCGCTACGGCGAAGACGGAGCAACGCCTCAAGCGAGAGGCAGAGCAGCGCAGGGTCGAGGAGGAGCGGCGGCGACGCGAACTGGCGGCGCGCATCAAGCATATCGAAGACCGCCGGACCGCCGGACTTGGCGCTATCCTGGTCGAACTCGGCGAGCTCGATCGGCTACGCCGCCTCATCATCTTGCTCACAGCAGAGGTTCCAGCCGAACCCACACCGCGGCTATCGACCTTTCTGGCTTGGGCGAAGGAGCATTTGGCAAAGCGCGAAGCGCGACTTTCGGGACAAGCGATTGAAGGCCGGTTTGCCGCCGAGCATCTGTTCGGTGACGATGATGATCACGACTTCACGCCGGCCAGATGGTATTAGGCGAGAAGACTGGGCTTGGCGCACCGAGGGGGAGGATCCCTTCTACGCACTGTCCCGGACCGTTGCTGGCCGCGCTCCTCCTCCCACGCTCCCGCAGCCAAATGTGCATTCGCTCAGCCGCGCGGCACGCAGCGTTACGACGTGCTGGTGAGAACTGATGAAGATGCGCTGACGCAAACCCGTTACATCACTACTGGAACAAGCAGTGTGTCCTCGGCAAGAGATCCTCTGGTTCCGGTCTGTCAGAAATATGTCTACATTCTTCTGACGGGCGCTGGTCGCCATCTTCAGAATGCTACGAAAACAATTTGGCGATCTCGACCATTGGGGCGAACAATCTTTGGCCCCCTTCGACGAGATATCTGAAGCGGTAGCGCTGATAGAACCGAGCCGCCCTGTCGTCCTTGGCGTCGACGACGAAGGCGTAGGATGCGATCTCGTTCCGCAGCACGCGGCTAAAGGCATCGAGGAGCATGAGCTCGCCGTGCCCTCGCCCTTGATGGCGCGCATCGATCGCCAGCCGTCCCATCAGCGTCGCCGGTACGACCGGATAGCGTGGCAGTCGCTTCGCAAGCGCCTCGGGCAATTCCGCAAGAGCGATGCTGGTCGCCGCAAGCGTGTAATAGCCGAGCGGAACGCGGTCACCGTCGCTGACCAGCACGAAGCACGAGGCGACCCGCCGCCTTACGTCCTGTCCTGCCTGGTGTCGCAGATACCTGTCCAGCGGCTCAACGCCGCTGGCGAAGCTCTCTCGATCGTGCTGATCCGATAAAGGCTCGATACGCAGTGCGGGCGCAGTGGACGCCACTCAAGCACTGATCAGCTTGAGGTATCGTTGCGCGGCCGCTTTGAGCCGGGCGTTCGGCTCTCGCGGATTGAGGAGCGCCTCCGCGAAGACCCGGCTGTCGGCGGCGCTCAGCCGGATCGTCTGGGTTTCCTCGATGACGCGTACGGCCGCGTCATGCACACTGGCGATCACGAAATCCGTCAGCGTGCGCCCCTGCAGCTCGGCAGCGCGCTGGAACAGCGCCTTCTGCTCGCGGGAGACCCGCGCCTCCAGCCGCTCATCTCGCGCCTTGGTCGTGGCTTTTCCTGACATGTCGCGCATACCTTGAGTTGCATCCGGAACGTGGGTATTATGTACGGCTAATAGACGGACACTTCAAGTGTGGAGTCTCAGAGGCGTCCGTTTGTGAGGGGGGCCGGGGGAGGAAAATGACACCAACTGGATCACCACGCAAAGTGCCCAACGATTTAAGCTTGGCGCAAGGATGAACGCCGACTCGCAATCGTTCGTCGAAAACTTTCTCCGCCTGACCGGCCATTCGCCGATGCTATGGCAGCATCGGCTGTTCGGCCGGTTTATGGACGGAGCGATTCCATCTGCGCTCGATTTGCCGACCGGGCTCGGAAAGACCTCGGTGATGGCAATCTGGGTTCTCGCGCGAGCCCTTGCAAAGGAAGACGCGCTTAAAACCATTCCGCGCCGGCTGGTCTACATTGTAGACCGACGCGCCGTTGTAGATCAGGCGACGGAAGAGGCTGAAAAACTGCGTCAGGCGGTAAACGGCGATGCCGCTCACCTCAAGAGGCCGCTTGGGCTAAGCAACAGCACACTCCCCATTTCGACGCTGCGCGGCGCGCATGTCGATAACCGCGAATGGCTCGACGATCCCGCGGCTCCGGCGATCGTTGTCGGAACGGTCGACATGATCGGCTCGCGGCTTCTTTTCGAGGGCTACGGCGTTTCGCGTAAGATGCGGCCCTATCATGCGGGCCTGCTCGGCGTGGATACGTTGATCGTTCTCGACGAAGCACATCTTGTTCCGCCGTTCGCGGATCTGTTGCGAGCAATCGAGGGCCAACCCTCGCTTTGGCCGAAAGATCGGACACCGTTGCCGCGCTTCATCGTCCTGCCTCTTTCCGCAACGCAACGCGAGCGGCCTGCGGAAGAGAACGGTCGCAAGCCGTTCGGTCTTGAAGAAGAAGACTGGCGCGACGACGCGGCTTCCCAACGGTTGAACGCCCGCAAGCAACTGCGCCTCGAACCACTGGCTGAGAAAGATCATGACAGACAGCTTGCCGAAGCTGCGTTCGCATTGGCGACGAAAGGTCGGCCCGCGCGCGTGGTGGTTTTCTGCAATCGCCGGGAGAAGAAGGACGACGGCGCCGGTCTAAGCGCGCAGGGCGTAGCGGAAGCGATCGAGGATCTGGCCATGGGGGACAAGAAGGCTGGACACGAGAAGATCGACATCGATCCGCCGGAATTGCTTGTGGGCGCCCGCCGCGTGCACGAGCGCCAGCAAGTTGCTCACAGGCTGCAAGAGTTGAGCTTCACGGGACATGCAGAGCCGCCCGAAAGGCCGGCATTCCTTGTGGCCACGTCTGCCGGGGAGGTCGGCGTCGATATCGACGCCGACCACTTGGTCTGCGATCTGGTTCCGTGGGAGCGCATGGTGCAGCGCCTAGGACGTGTCAACCGGCGGGGCGGCGAGGGCCGCGAAGCGCATGTGGTCGTCTTCGATACATCTGGGGTCGAGAAGGATGAGCAGCGAAAGACGCGCCTGATCGCAGCGCGCGATCTGCTCGGGCGGATCGAAACCGATTTTGGTGGCAAGGCGGGGCCTGCGACGCTGCTGGAATTGCGCCATCGGGTTGGCCGGCAGGAGATCGAGAAAGCCTCCACGCCCGAACCGCTGCACCCGGCGCTGACGCGCGCGCTCGTCGATGCCTGGTCGATGACCTCGCTCGAACATCACACTGGCCGCCCCGAAGTCGCGCCATGGCTGCGCGGCTGGATGGAGGAAAAGCCGCAGACGACAATGGTGTGGCGCAAATATCTGCCGCTGCGTAGTGGCGACACCGGGCAGGCGACCTTTTCAAGCAAGAAGGAAATGAACGAATTCTTCGGTGCCGCTCCGCCGTACGAGAGCGAGAAGCTGGAGACGGAGACCTACCGAGTCGCGGAATGGCTTCACAACCGCGCCGATACGCTGCTTCAGCGCAAGTCGCCAAAAGATAACGTCGAATTGAAGCGCGACGATATTGTCCTCCTGATCCTTTCACCGAGCGCCGAATATGAACAGCATTTGACGCTCGGCGATCTGGCGCGGGATCGCAAAGGCAGGACGAAGGATGAGTTCCACGACACGCTTGTTGCAAAAATCCTCGTCGTGGACGCCCGCTTCGGCGGCCTAAAGGACGGTATGCTGGACGGCAAAGAGGACAACGGCTTTCCGACTGCTGACACATCCGACGACTGGAGCAAGGAAGCCGATTTCCGGGTACGGCGAGCAACGTCCGATGATTACGAGAGCAAAGTGGAAAATTGGCGGTTCGAGGACGATTTTGTCCTCCGCAGCGACGGCAATGGCGATCCGGAGGAGTGGCTCGTCGTCGAGCATTACAAGAGTGCCGCACAATCGGAGGATGCCCGCTCGGTTTCTCGGCCGCAGGAGCTTGGCGAGCATCAAAGCTGGGCCGAGCAGAAAGCCCGGTGCGTCGCCGCGAAGATCGACCTCTCCGCTATCGCCGCCGAAGCGCTGGCGGTTGCAGCATTCTTGCATGACGAAGGCAAAAAGGCGTCCCGTTGGCAACGCGCCTTCCGGGCACCGCATGAAAAAGACGAGGCGGGCGCTTACAAGATTTTCGCTAAGACGCGCGGACCGATAAACCAGCAAATTCTCGATGGTTATCGGCACGAATTCGGATCGCTGCCGTATGCGGAAGCTCACGCCAGGTTCAAAGCCTTGCCAGAAGACTGGCGTAACCTCGTCCTACATTTGATCGCCGCACATCACGGGCAGGCGCGGCCGTTAATCGCAACGCGCGGCTGTGAGGACGCGCCGCCTTCAGCCCTCGAAGAGCGCGCCCGCGAAGTTGCGCTGCGCTTCGCAAGGCTTCAGAAACGGTGGGGGCCGTGGGGCCTCGCGTGGTGGGAGGCGCTGTTGCGCGCTGCCGACCAGCAAGCCTCGCGCGACAACGACAGGCGCGAAAGCCCTGGTGCTCCGCACATGGAGGGGAGCTGATGGTGGAAGCCGCGATTCCCGTCGATCTGCTCAATCCCGGCCAAGTCTTCGCCTGCATGGGATTCATGGAGGCGGCAGACATTCTGCTGGGCGACGCCGCGGGCGGCTTCGACTGGTCCGACGATTCGAACACTCACTTCGCGCTCTGCGCCACAGGAGAGCGAAATCCGTTCGAGACGGTGCTTGAGTTCTTGGCCGAAGCAGAGCCGAATCGATGGGGCCCAATTGGTTACGCCGATCCACCACCTAAGAAAGGTGAAAGTGGAGGGGACGAGGACGCCGAGGAAGACGATGACACGGAGGAAACCGCAACCACCGACGCAGCGCCGCCATTGGATTTATCCATAACTTTTCCCGCGAAGGTGGGCGACAGAATGGCCCTGCCCATCAGATTCGGCGGCGGGAACAGGCCGGTTGTCGAGCTCGATCATTGGGCAGACGGATCAAGCCGCGAAAGTTTCAAGCTCTATGCCGGCAATCGGTCGGCTGACGCTATCGCGCGCGCGATGCTGAAGGGCGTGCGCGTCAAGCCAACAAAGAAACAGAAGGCTAATGGGCAAGTTGGGGATCTAAGAACGAAGGGCGTTCGGCAATTGTGGGAGGAAGATCGAGTATCACTCATCAAAGCGCCTTTCAATGTTCTGACGCCCATGGGCGGCAGCTTCAATTTCGATCCGCGCGGAGCTTGGACCGCTATCGACGCCGGCTATTCGCCGAACGAACACAAGCACGCCATCGAGGCTTCGCCTGTCGTCGAGTTCCTTGCCGCGTGGGGACTGGAGAATGCCCGCCCGGTCGAATTCGGGCTACGGCAGGTTCGATATGCCGCCTGGGGTGTGAACCTGCCGCCCGTCCTTGCGCGCGCCGCGCTTACAGGCGCTCTGCCAGCTATCCC
Source organism: Allostellaceae bacterium (assembly GCA_052143095.1). Lineage (GTDB taxonomy): Bacteria > Pseudomonadota > Alphaproteobacteria > ATCC43930 > CGMCC-115725 > DAHUYF01. The sequence continues at coordinate 5,881 of JBKQTR010000523.1, read as the reverse complement.
TTTGAGGCAGTTTCACTTCGAACTCGATTTGTCCGGCAAGAACAAAGTCGTCACTTTCGCTCAGGAGGAGCCACATGACATCGCTCGCGGCTGAAACCATAAACGACTGGGCTGATAACAAAAATGGTCCTGTCGCGCTGACCTGCAGGCAGAAGCTCCTGCCGGTCGAAGGCGAGGGCGGCGTGATCTTTCCGCCAACCTATGCGATGGGCGAGGGTAAATCACCGTACAATATCGACCAATTGGCAGATGGCACCAAGGTTGCGACCATCGACAGTGTCGGCAGCCAGGCCAACCGCATGGAGCCGATCTTCAAGGCGGCAAAACCCGGCCAGCCGGAAAGCCCGCTGCCAAAGCTCGTGCCGCAGATCGACATCGCATACGGCAACGAGAAGACGGTATCAATCCTCGAAGCGGGCCATCGGTTGGGCGATGCGGTGATCCGTTCGTCCGAACTGAAGGACGATGCGCAGAAGGCATTCGAGTTATTTCTCGATACCGGCGATGCGGCGGCGCTGGCGAAGCTTGCGCCAACCTCGCTGGTTTTCGGCGTCTGGGATTCGCGCGACACACAGGCGAAGCTTCCGCGCGTCGTCCAGTCGGTGATCCGGGGCTGGGACGTCGATGTGTTGACGAGGTCGGCGCAATACAATCCTCCCATCGATTACTCGGTGCTCGACGTATTCAGCGAAGAGGAAAAGGTGAAGCAAGAAGGAGACCCCAAAAGTCCGTTGGCCAAGCGCGGCTTCGTCCATGTGCCGGCGACTGGCGCGCATGGCGGCGTGGTCGCGCGTGGGCCAATCGAGCGTACCATCACCGTCAATCTCGTGGCGCTGCGCAAGCTCGATGGCGAGAACGCGCAAAGTCTGAGACGGTATATCCTTGGCCTTTCGCTGGTCGCTGCTACGGAGCCGCTCGACGGCTTCCTGCGTCAGGGCTGTCTGCTCGTGCCGGACGAGAAAGTACCCGCCGAGTGGGTTGCCGTTGGTCGCAATGGCGTCCGCACGCCCGTCGGACTCTCGACCGCTGTCGCTATCGACTATGCCAAGGCTGCGGCGAAAGAGTTTGGCGTCGGCCCAGACCGGCGCGTGGCCTTCAAGAAGGAGCGGGCCCAGGCCGATTTGAAGGAACTGGAGAAGAAGAAGGGCAAGAAAACCAAGGATGCGGCCTGATCCATGCCGACCCTTCTCGTCTCCGTTCGCTTCCACGACGGCCGCTATCATGGCAGCGGAGAGTGGCCGCCGTCGCCCGCCCGGCTGTTTCAGGCTTTGGTGGCGGGCGCGGCGCGAGGGGAGAATCTATCCGAGCACGCGGTGGAGGCCTTCGAATGGCTCGAAAGCTTGGATGCGCCGGCCATCGGCGCGCCGCCATCCTATGCTGGACAACCCTTCAAGACCTTTGTTCCGAACAATGATCTCGATGCGGTAGGCGGCGATCCGGCGCGGATCGGCGAGATACGCGCGGGCAAGATCATTCGTCCGCGTACGTTCGACGCCGCCGTTCCGTTGCTTTACGCATGGACGTTCGAGCACGGCGCGGATGCCGAGCGCCATGCGCGCACGATTTGCGAGATCGCCGACAATCTTTATCAACTGGGCCGTGGCGTCGACATGGCCTGGGCGAAAGCCGAGATTGCCGATGACGAAGAGGCGGACACTCGCTTTCGCCCGCACGGCGGCGTCATCTGGCGCCCCAACGGGGGCGGCGATGGTGCGGCGCTTTCATGCCCCAATCCGGGTTCGCTGGTGAGCTTGACGAGGCGCTTCAAGGCGATGCGCGCGCGGTTCAAAACCGTCGGGCAGGGCAAAAAGGCCAGTCAGCTTTTCGTGCAGGCGCCGAAACCGAACCTCAGGCAGGTCCTATACAATAGTTCGTCTGAGTTTCTTCTCTTCGAGATCAGGAACGCCGATGGTTTTGCGCCTCAACCCCTTGAACGCATCGTCGCGTTCACGGAAAGGGTCAGGGATCAAGCAGCGGCGCGATTGAAAAAGGGGCTGCCGGATTGTGCGGCACTCGTTGATCGCGTTTTCGTTGGCCGCGACGCCAAAGAAGCCGACAAAGTGCGGCGCATCCGCATCACGCCGCTGCCATCCATCGGCCATATACACTTAGAGCGCTCAATCCGGCGCGTGCTCGTCACCGTGGCGCCAGACTGCCCGATCGCGGCAGCCGATATCGCGTGGGCGTTTTCCGGCCTCGCGCCCGATTTCGATCCGCAGACCGGCGAAGTTCCGGACGATGGCGCGATGCTGGTCGCCGCCGGCGACCGCGCGATGCTCGCACACTATGGCATCGAAGATGCTGTGCCCGAGCGTCTTTGGCGCACCGTCACGCCCGCCGCGCTCTCGGAACGCGCCGCGCGGCGGCGTATCGATCCTCATCGGATGCGCGAAGAGGCGAAGGGCGGTGCCGAACGCTTGCGGGAGCAGGCGGCAGCGGAATGGGCCGCACGGCAGGCATTGCGCCATGCCGGGATCGACGCATCTGTGCAAGCGATCCGCGTGCAGCGCGAGCCGCTCGAGGCCAACGGGAAGCGTGCGGAATCCTTTGCAGTCAGCCCGCGCTTCGCCAAGGAGCGACTCTGGCATATCGAGATCGCCTTTGCGCATCCCGTGGAGGGTCCGCTTCTGATCGGTGACGGCCGCTATCTCGGCCTTGGTCTCATGAGGCCAGTCCGGCATACGGCGGGTGTGCTCGCCTTCACTATTGCGGATGGGCTGGCGGGGCAGGCCGAACCGCAGGGATTGACGCGCGCCTTGCGCCGCGCCGTCATGGCCCGCGTGCAGGAGACGATGGGGGAGCGTGCGACGCTGCCGGCCTTCTTCACCGGTCATGCGACCGACGGCGCGCCGGCGCGATCGGGCAGCCATCAACACCTCGCCTTTGCGTTTGACGTCCCGCGCAGGCGATTGATGGTTATTGCGCCGCATGTTCTCGAGCGGCGCAAAGCTTCGCAAACGGAACACAAATGGCTTGATGTTCTTGAACGAGCTCTTGGCGGCTTCTGCGAATTGCGCGCCGGTCCCGCAGGAAGGCTTTCCCTCTCCTCTTGCCATATCGAGATGCAGGACGATCCCCTATTCGCCCGATCGTCAACATGGGAGAACCTGACGCCCTATCGTGTGACGCGACACGCGAAGCTGAGGGACGCGGCGGCGGCGCTTGAAGCTGATCTTCTCGCCGAATGCCGGCGCGCCGGGTTCCCGCGACCGCGGGTCGAGGTCACCCAGACCTTCGCAAAGTCCGGCGCCGGGCTGTTCGGCCTCGCGAAGCTCAGGTTTCACGGCGCGGCCGCAGGGCCAATACTTCTAGGCCGTGATCACCATTTCGGGGGCGGACTGTTCGTGGGGACCAGGTAAGACGAACGATTTCGGGGGCGAGCGCGATGACCGACAACCAGCTCGAATTTCACCTTCCGGCCCCGCCGGTCAGCGGCGATACCCCGCTCATTCCGGCGCGGATGGTGAACGAGTTCGTCTATTGTCCCAGGCTCGCCTATCTCATGTGGACGCAGGGCGAGTGGGCGGAGACGGGCGACACGGTCGAAGGCAATCGCGTTCACGCCCGCGTCGACAAGCCCAGCGCACCGCTTCCGGCGCCGCAGGCGTTGGAGACCGGCGAGGCGCTGGCGAGCGAAAAGGTCGTCAGCCGGTCGCTGACGCTCTCCTCCACCACCTTGGGGGTCATCGCCACGCTCGACATTGCCGAAGCGGACGATGGCGTTGTGACGCCCGTCGATTACAAGCGGGGCAAGCGTCCGCATATAGCGCAAGGCGTCTACGAGCCCGAACGCATCCAGATCTGCCTCCAGGCGCTGCTGCTCGAAGAGCATGGCTATCGCGTCGAGGAAGGGGCCATCTATTACGCCGACAGCCGGGAACGTGTGCGCATTGCGCTGGACGACGGCTTGCGCACCGCGGCGCGCACGGCGGTCAGCGAGCTTCGTCTGACCGTTTCTCAAGGTCATATCCCGCCGCCGCTGAAGGACAGTCCGAAATGCCCGCGCTGTGCGCTCGTGACGGTGTGCTTGCCGGATGAGGTTCGCTCTCTGTCGGGTTCGTCGCTCGCGCCGCGGACGATCGCCGTTCCGCCGGACGAGGCGCTGCCGCTCATCGTCCAATCCCAGCACGCCCGGATCGGCAAGGAAGGCGAGACGCTCAAGATCACCGACGAGGAGAAGGGCGAAGCGCAGGTGCGCTTCATCGACATTTCGGATGTCGCGCTGTTCGGCAATGTATCGATCACCACGCCGGCGCTCGCGGCGCTGCTCGAACGCGAGATTCCGGTGACCTTTCACAGTCACAGCGGCTGGTTTCGCGGTGTTGCCCACGGCATTGGTCACCGCAATGTCGAGATCCGTACGGCGCAATATCGCTTGAGCTTCGACGAGGCCGCGTGTCTGCGGTTCGCCAAGGAGCTGGTCGCGGCAAAGATCACGAACCAGCGGACAATCCTGCGCCGGAATTGGCGCGGCCCGCCGGAAGAGCGGCAGGCAGCGCTCGACCGGCTTGGGGCCGCACGCAAATCCGCGGATGGCGCGGCGACGCTGGCGCAGCTGCTCGGCGTCGAAGGAGACGCGGCCGCCGTTTATTTCCGTGCCTTCGCAGGTCTATTGAAGTCGCCTGAAGACAAGCAAGGCGCCGGCGAACTGGCGCCATTCCGTTTCGAGGCGCGCAATCGCCGGCCGCCAACCGATCCGGTCAACGCCATGCTGTCGCTCGCCTATGCGATGCTGACCCGGCACCTGACGATCGCGCTGGCATCGGTAGGGCTCGATCCCTACCGGGGATTTTATCATGCACCGCGCTATGGCCGCCCGGCGCTGGCGCTCGACCTCATGGAACCGTTCCGCGCGATCATTGCCGATTCCGTCGTGCTGTCGGCGGTCAATACCGGCGAGGTCGCGCAGAGTGATTTCGTCGTGGCGGTCACGGGTACGGCGCTGACGCAAGCAGGACGCCGCCGCTTTGTCGAGGCATTCGAGCGCCGTCTCTCCCAGGAGACGACGCATCCTGTCTTCGGCTATCAGGTGAGCATGCGCCGCATGCTGTTGGTTCAGACGCGGTTGCTGTCCCGGTTTCTTTTGGGAGAGTTGCCGACCTATCCTCATTATTTGCCGCGGTGAGGACTCGCCCCATGGCCGACGAACGCCTCTTCATCGTGACCTACGATATCTCCGACCAAAAGCGTTGGCGGCGCGTGTTCAAAGCCATGCACGGATACGGCGAATGGATACAACTTTCCGTTTTCCAGTGTCGTCTCTCGCAGCGGCGCCGCGCCGAGCTCGAGACGCAATTGCGTGAACTGGTGAAGAATGGCGAGGACCACGTCCTCCTGATTGATGTCGGACCGGCGGACAAAATCGAGCTGGCCATGGAGAGCATCGGCAAAACGTTCTCGAAAATGGAACGGCGAGCTACCGTCATATAGTAAAATTGTGTGGCTCTGGAAAAGGAGGCCGGCCGTGGTTAAACGTGTTTCATACCCGCCGGACGCTTTCGAGCGGCGATGTGCCGCGCGAAACCCTGCACCCGCTCGAATCTCGGTATATTGTTGAAATCCTGAAGCTCTTTGACATGGTCAATACGATGTCGTGTGGAATTTGGCAGGTTTCGCCCATCGCCGTGGGCCACCGGTCGAAAACGCAGCAAGATTGCCTTGGTATACAAGGGCTTGTAGGGTGGCTGCATCCGAGGCGCGCGCGCCTCGGCCTCATTGAAGCGCTGAGCAGGCAGCGGTGCTCGCGCATCCGCTTCGCCGCATCCGAGGCGCGCGCGCCTCGGCCTCATTGAAGCATCGAGCAGCTCGCCGTCCTGGAGGGTCGCCTGACGGCATCCGAGGCGCGCGCGCCTCGGCCTCATTGAAGCAACAGCGCCTCGGG
>JBKQTR010000522.1:0-9462 GCA_052143095.1 Allostellaceae bacterium | reverse complement strand
TGCGTGCCGCCATGGGCGCGCGCCCACGCCATAGCGGCCTCGCCGTCCGTGCATGAGAAGACGCAGCAGCCCACGTCACGGTCCGCTCTGCGTGCGGCCATCACCTCTCTGATCCAGGCCTCGGCATCGGTCATCGGACCCTCGATGGTGAAGCGGCGGGTGTCCTGATCGACGATGCAGAGGAGGAAAGGCACGGGCGTCGGACGCCGGCGCCTTTCCATCGCGCGGTGGCGCTTGGGCGGTTCTCTCGGATGGGCCGGTGCCGATATGGGCTTCGCTCCTACGAACACGAGCCTTGACCCCCGATTCCATGCGTCCTGTCATCGCCGTCGACAATTGCGCCACCGGTCGGGCTCGTAACACGTGCCAGCAAGTGAACAGGTGCCAGTGAGCCGCGCGGTTTAGATCCTTCAGTGAAGACCTGAAAGAGCAGCAGCCCCACGTAGATGGCCGCGATGATAATAACGCCGATGATCATCTGTTTGCCGAGCACCGCGATTTACCACGTCTTGCCCAACCCTAGTACGATCATGGCGAAGTAATCTGACACCGTCCTGACGCGGCACTGAATCACAGGCGAGCACGCCCGAATTGACGGCGCGCCGCCGCATAGAAGAGAAAGGGCCGTGCGCAATCGCCGCAGTGCGGCGTAAAAGTATTTTTGCTCCACTACGGATGTGGCGCTCCTCGAGTATGGAATTGAGAATTAAGGGTGCAGTCCAGTATTTAATTCAGCTGTCTCTGTCGCTCTTGGGCTTGGGGCCGTGATTGCATGTCGGGACGCAGTTCCGCTTGCCCGAGGTGTCGGTAGCCATCCGCACCTTGCGTCTGCGTTGCAGGAAGGCCGGACAAGCGCCAATATTCACGCCGGTTCGGGAGTCATCCGGGGAATCCCGGTTGCACGGAGGAAAATCGCCATGTTGAAACTAATCACCACTGGTGCCGCCGTCGCGCTTTCCGTCTTGGCATGCATCCTGGTGCCAGTGCGCAGCGACGAGGCGCTGGCGCAATCCGCACCGCTCTACATAAACGCGGTCGATATCGATGTCGTGCCGGGCCAAATCGACAACTATCTGGCCGCGCTCAAGGAGAACGGCGTAGCCTCCGTGAAGGAACCCGGCTGTCGCGAGTTCAACATCACGGTCTCGCAAAATGATGCGAACCACGTGTTCATATTCGAGGTCTACGACAACGCCGCCGCGCTGGAAGCGCACCGACAGACCGATCATTTCAAGAAATATGCGGCGACGACTAAAGAAATGGTCGCCAAGCGTGACCCCCACCCACTTTCGTCAGTCGCGATGAATTTGAAGGGAATGTGATAGGCCAAACCCTCAGCAAGGGATGACCGCGAAAAAGCGCGGCGCCGTCATGCCGAGCGCGGCGCGGCCTGCGAGGGGGCGCAACAGGGGGCAGCGGACTGCCGCAAGCGCGGCGGCGCTGGTCATGGGCGTGGCGCTCGGCCTCGGCTCCGCCTGAGAATTAAGGGGACCAGTATTGTGTCCCCATAATTCCGCACCTTCGTCCCGAGCGATGCGGCCTTGCCGGCACTCGTCGAGGCGCAGCAGCGGCAGCGCTGCAGCGAGATGAATGCGGCCGGGGGGTAAGGGCGCACACGCTTGGGGCAATCTCTGCCCTGCCCCACTGCCCCAAATGAATGACGCAAGCTGATCGGCGCGCGACCCTCACGCCGGCTGCAGTCGGTCGCGCGGCCGCGCCGGCAGCGGCGGGAAGGCGAGCGCCATTGCCACCGCACCGAGCCCGACGCTGAACGAGCCGATGTAGAGCCAGCCATAGCTGTTGAAGGTGTCGAACACCCAACCGCCCGCCAAGGGGCCGAACGCCATGCCGAGGCTCGATGTCATGATCGCCGCGCCGAACACGGTGCCCATGATGCGTTGGCCGAAATACTCGCGCGCCAGCACGGCGTAGAGCGGCATCACGCCGCCATAGGCCGTGCCGAAGACCACGGACAGCGCATAGAACTCGCCGAGCCGGCTGACGAAGAGATAGGTTCCGATCGCGAGCGCCTGCAGCATGAGGCCCGCGACCAGCACCGGCTTGGCGCCGAGCCGGTCGGCGAGCACGCCCAGCAAGAGGCGACCGCCCAGCCCCGACAGGCCCTCGACGCTGTAGATGCTGACGGCGGCCATCGCCGGCACGCCGCAGCCGATGGCATAGCTCACCATGTGGAATATCGGCCCGGAATGCGCGGCGCAGCAGCAAAAGAAGGTGAGCGCGAGAACCACGAATTGCGGCGAGCGCAGCGCCTCGGCCGCGGACATGCCGGCCCCGCCCGCGGCGGCCTTCAGACCGGATGCGGCGCCGGCCGCCGCCGCGGCGGGAGGCCGGCGTACCAGCAGCGCGGCCGGTATCAGGAGGGTCCAGGCGGCGATGCCGATGGTCATCATCGCGGTGCGCCAGTCGTAGGTCGAGATCAGCCAGCGCGCGAACGGCGAGACCGTCATCGGCGCCACGCCCATGCCCGCCGAGACGAGCGAGACGGCGAGACTGCGGTTGTTCTCGAACCACATCGTGGCCGCCGCGATCATCGGCGCGTAGAAGGCGCCGGCGGCAAGGCCCACCAGAAGGCCGTAGATGAGCTGGAATTCGACGAGCGACGCAGCTCGGCTTGCCAGCAACAGCCCGAGCCCGAGCAGCACCGCGCCGGCCAGCACGACGAGGCGGGTGCCGAAGCGGTCGCTTGCCGCGCCCCAGCCGAAGCCCGCGACGCCCATGGTCAGGAAATCGAGGGTCATGGCGCTCGATATCCCGGCGCGCGACCAGCCGGTCGCCGCAGACATCGGCTGCAGGTACACCGCAAGCGAGAACATCGCCCCGATGCCGACGCAAGTCATGAGCGCGCCCGCCCCGACGATCACCCACCGATAGGAGAGCTTCATATTCGCCTGCCTCCCTTCCTTACCGGTACCGTACTTAACCTACGGGGAGCGTTCACCTGCGTTGTGTCGCCGAAGCGAACATCACGATAAATAGGTTGATATCAACGTTACTAAGCCGTGTCAAGCCTACCGGCGCGGGCGGTCGCGGAAGGCCTCGAACGCCTCTTCCTGGGCAGCGAGGCCCTTCTCCAGCATCGCGCGCATGAGGTTGTCGCCGAGCCGGCTGGCGTCGACCAGCGCCGCCGCCGGTGCGCCGAGGATGCCGGCCAGCAGGCTCGCGCGGATCTCGGGCTTGGCGGCATCGAAGACCGCGCGGCATTTCACGATCGACAATCCCGGCACGAGGTCCTGGTCGCCGTTCTCGACCATGATCCGCGTCGCCACCGTAAAGGCGGCGAAATCGAGCAGGCCCGGCGACAGCCGCTCGATCTTGGCCAGGAGTTGCGCCGAGGCGGCGCGGTCGAGCTTGACCGGTGCCGCGGCATAGCTGCGGGATTGCTGCAGGCGAAGATACGAGACGTCGCGCCTGCCATCCGAGCGCGCCGCCCACTCCGCCTCGTTGAGCAGCGCCGATTCCGGGAACTCGCTCTCCGCCCCGTTGGAGGCGGTGCAATAGACGACGCCGCCCTCGACCTCGTCGACGACATAGGATCGGCCGTCCCTGGCATAGGCGACGGCGCCGCGCGAAAACCGTGCTGTCATGACATTCCTTCGAGCCTGGCGCGCCGGCGCCGGCGCCGCTGATCCTACACCGTCATGCCGGCGGCGACAGCGGCTCATTGCCGAGGCGGAGCCCGGCGGGGCTGCGCCGGCTCAGGAACGCCGGGTCAACCCGAATTGCCTGGCGATCAGACGGTCGACCAGGCGCTTCGGGAGCAAGTTGGGCAGGGTCCAGTTGACGAAGCGATTCGGCACCACGGCGTAGCGCACCCGGGGATTGGGCACGGTCAGCGCGCGATGGATCGCCACCCCGATGCGCTCGGGCGGGTACCCCTCCTTGCGCCCGCGAGCGACGAAGTAGGTCAAGAACGTCTTGAGCACCGCCGCATAGTCCGTGTTCGCGTAGGCGCCCTCGCCGGCCCGCTCGGCCTTGTCCCAGATCGGTGTCGCCACCGCGCCGGGACCGATGGCGATCACATCAATGCCGTAGATCATCAGTTCGCGACGCAGACTGTCGGTGAACGCCTCAAGAGCATGTTTGGACATCGCATAGTCGCCGAGGAAGGGTGGCGCGAATTTGCCGGCGACCGAGGTGATGTTGACGATGCGGCCCGGCCCGCCGGTCAAGCTGCGATCACTGCCCAGCAAGGGTATGAAGGCCTGGCTCACGGTCACCGCGCCGAGAACATTGACCTCGAGCACCCGCCGGATTTCCTCGACCGGCTGGTGCAACAGCGTGTTCACCAAACCCCGCAGTGTCCGGCCGCCGAGCTTGGCGCGTACCTCGCCGGCCGCCGCGCGCACGGCCGCGGCGTCGGTCACGTCGAACAGAAGCGGCACCACCTTGTCGCCGAATTCCTGGCGCAGCGAGTCGGCATCGGCCGGCTTGCGCACCGCGCCAAACACACGCCAGCCATGCCCGATCAGGACCCTGACAGCGCCTCGGCCGATGCCGGTCGAAGCGCCGGTGACCACCGCATCCATTGTCGCCCGCTCGTTCTTTGGCAGCGTGAAGCTGAAGTTGACCGCGTCAACCTAGCCGACTCCGGTTGACCGCGTCAACCTGCAAGGAGTACAGAATTAGCGTGACCCGTGACACGCGTGCCTTGCTCATCACCGCGGCCGCCACATTGTTGGACCGAGGTGGTCCGGCAGAGGTCAAGCTGCGAGAAGTCGGGAAACTTGCGGGCGTTTCTCACAACGCGCCCTACAAGCATTTCGCGGACAAAGAAGAGCTGCTCGCTGCCATAGCCGCAACGGAGCTGCGCAACCAATCCCGGTTGATGCGACGCCTCGACGTCGCACAAAAACCGATCGAGGCGCTCAGGGCGCTCGCCCGCGCCTATGTCGGCTGGGCCCGAGCCAAGCCGGCTCGGTTCAAGCTGACATTCGGTGCTTGGAGAAATAAGAGCAGTGAGCTGCGCGAGGCTGCGGCCGAGTCGCGCTCGCTCCTGGTCACGATCGTCGAAGCGGCACAAGCCCGCTTCGAGCTGCCGCAGGGCGACGCTGACCGTCTTGCGGCGCTTATTCTTGCGCTCGCCCATGGGGCGGTCGATCAGGCATTGGCAGGCCATCTCTCCGCAACGGGGAAAGGCAGTGCAAACCCCGAAGACCTGCTCGACGACCTCCTCGAATACCTCACGCAATCCGTCTCGCAAGGTAAGGATTAAGACTGTCGCCGGTGGTGTGACGGATTGTGGCGAAACCGTGCCGTTTCATGAAACTTATGTCACGCCGCTGAAAGCGTCCTGTGATGCCGCGCGTGCTCTAGTGGCAGGCGGTTGAAGTGGCTCGCAACGATCGTCACGCCGACGGCGGCCGAGCCATGGCACGGGACAGAGAGGATCACATGATCAAGCGCACGGGATTACTGGCGGCGGGGCTCGCCGCCGTCATCGCCATGACCGGGGCGGTCGCGTTTGAGGCGCCGGCGGTTGCGGCCGAGCCCGCCGCGGCACAGCCGGCCGCGACGATGCATCACCACCACCATCACGGCATGGTGGCGCACAAGCGGGTCGCGAGCGTCCAGCAGGCGCTCAACGGCAACGGCGCCAAGCTTACGGTCGACGGCAAATGGGGCCCGAAGACCGAGGCGGCGCTGAAGCAGTTTCAGCAGCAGCATGGGCTGAAGGCCACCGGCCATCTCGATCATGCGACGCAGACGCAACTGAAGCTCATCTGAGCGCGGCATTTTCGCGCATCCCGGACCCGCCGCCGGCGCGGCCAGGGGCAATCGCATATACCGCCTACCGCCGAGCCGCCGGTGGAGAAGACTGACCACGGAGGCACGGAGGACACGGAGAAGAGGATATCGGCGCGCGAAGCGCGCCATTCTTCGCTTCTCCGTGCTCTCCGTGTCTCCGTGGTGCACTCCGTATGCGATAGCCCCGCCCCCGCGGCTTGTTTTCGGGCTGCGGCGGTACGGCAGCTGGCTTTCGCGCGCCGCCCGCGCTATGGCCTGCCGCGTACGGCACCGGCGGATCGGGCGAGGCGCTTGCCGATCCGCTGCGGTGTCGTGCGCGTGATTTTCGACGGAGCATGGCCCGTGCGTCTTGTCGCTCTCCTATCGGCGTTCTGCCTGGCGCTCGTCGTCCCGGCCCAGGCGCAGTCCACTTCCGGCATCGAGATCAGCCATCCCTGGGCGCGCGCCACCGCCAGCGCCGCCGCCAACGGCGCGGTCTATCTGAAGATCGTCAATCACGGCTCCAGCGACGATACCCTGACCGCCGCGGCGACCCCGGCGGCGGCGAAGGCGGAGCTGCACACCAGCCTTAACGACAATGGCGTGATGAAGATGCGGCCGCTCGCCGAGGTGCCGCTCAAGGCCGGCGGCAGCGCCGAGTTCAAGCCCGGCGGCATGCACATCATGCTGCTCGGGCTGAAGCAGCCGCTGAAGGCGGGGGACAGCTTCCCGCTGACGCTGACCTTCAAACAGGCGGGCGCCGTCGAGACCACGGTCATGGTCGAGAAGCCCGGCGCCGCCGGGACGGGTGACATGCCCGGGATGAAGATGTAGGAAGGGCGCCATGGAAGCGACAACCGTCGAGGCGGCCGACCGGGCCGCACGCCAGTGGGGGGGTGACGATCCCGGACCGATCCGCCCTGGCAGCGAGCAGCACAAGCGGCTGTTCAGCCGCATGCTGCTCGATACCTTCAACCCCTACAAGCCGGCGGTCATCGACTGGCCGGCGCTCGATGCCGCTGCGCGCGACCGGCTGGTGAGCCTGCCGATCTGGGACATCGCGGTCCAGACCGAGGGCAAGGCCAGCCGGCGGGTGAAGAGCTACGCCGAGACCATCGCCGATCCGCTGCTGCGGCAGGCGATCGAACTCAACGGCTTCGAGGAGGCGCGGCACAAGACGGTGCTGGCGAACATGGTTAGGGCCTATGGCATCGCGCTGGCGCCGGAGCCCGACTATCCCGCGCCGCGCGACCCGGAATGGGCCTTCATGGTCACCGGCTACAGCGAGTGCATCGACAGCTTCTTCGCCTTCGGCCTGTTCGAGGTGGCGAAACGCTCGGGCTTCTTCCCGTCGGCGCTGGTCGACACCTTCGAGCCGGTGATGCAGGAGGAAGGCCGCCACATCACCTTCTTCGTCAATTGGGTGGCTTGGCACCGGCGCAATCTGCCGTGGTGGAAGAAGCCGCTGTTCCAGGCCAAGATCCTCGCCGTCTGGGCCTTCCTGATCTGGGAGCGCATCGGCATCGCGCGCGATCTCGGCGGCGCGCCGCAGGACAACAACTTCACGGTCACCGGCAGCAAATCGGTCGGCGTCGATATCACCCCGGGCGAGCTGATGGATATCTGCCTTGCCGAGAACGACCGGCGGCTCGCCGGCTACGATCCCCGCCTGCTCCGGCCGCGCTTCGTGCCGGCCATGGTGCGGCTGGCGCGGCGCTTCACGGGCAAGTCGAAGCGCGCCGCGGTGCCGATCGGCTCGGATGCGCACAAGGCGCTGTTCTGCCGCCATTTCGAGGACACCTACCAGCATTTCGCGCCGGAGGAGCTGCCCTGGCCGGAGCTCGACGCCGCCGCCTTGCAGCGCCTGCGCTCGGTGCCGTTCTGGCAGGAGGTGCTGCACACGGAGCTGCGCGCTGGCGCCATCGTCCAGGCGTTCTCCGCCACCGTCGATGATCCCGTGTTGAAGCGCGCGATCGACCTGCAGGGCTTCGAGGAGACGCGCCACGCCGAGCTGATCCGCGTCATGATCCGCCGCTACGGCATCGAGGTGAGCGAGCATGCGCTCGACCCGATGCCCGCCGATATCGAGACCGCCTTCAAGGATTTCGGTTTCGGCGAGTGCATGGATTCCTTCCTCGGCTTCGGCGTCTTCAAGATCGCCCGCGAGGCGGGATTCCTGCCCGAAGAGATGTTCGCGATCTTCGAGACGCTGATGTACGAGGAGACCCGCCATATCGTCTTCTTCGTCAATTGGATGGCGTGGCGCCAAGTGCAGCAGGGCAAGGGCGCGCGCTGGCGGCGCGCCGCCGCCTCGCTGCGCTTTTACATCCGGGCGCTGAAGCGGATGGTCGGCACCGCCCGGCGCGGCGCCAAGGCCAATGACGGCAAAGACTTCTCGGCGACCCAGGCGAGCGTGTTCCTCGACGGCTTCACCTTCCGCCGCTTCCTCGAGGATTGCTATGCCGAGAACGCGCGGCGCATGAGCGTGATGGATGAAGGCCTGCTCCGCCCGGCCTTCCTACCGCGTCTTGCCGACATGGCGCTGGCGAGCCTGCGGCTTTGGTCGGGCCGCAAGCGTCCGGCCACGCCCGCCCCGTGACCCGCCGCGCCCGCGGGCGGCGCGGCGACCATCGGCGACCGCCTTCAGCCTCGGCGCAAGGATGAAGGTCGTCACCCTCCTATTGGCGATCGCCGGGCTGGTGCTGGGGACGGCGCTGGTCGGGTATTTCGGCTTCGGCGAGGTCGGGCACGCGCTGCTCGCCGTGCGCTGGACGGGGTTCCTTGCGATCATCGCCTGTCACCTCGCGGGCATGGCGCTGCTCGGCCTCTGCTGGTATGTGCTGTCGCCGCGCCCGGCGCCGCTCAGAGCTTTCCTCTGGGGGCGGCTCATCCGCGATTCCGGCTCGGAAATCCTGCCGCTGTCGCAGCTCGGCGGCTTCATCATGGGCGCGCGCGCAGCAACGCTGCTGGGGATCACCGGCGCCGCCGCCACCGCCTCGACCATCGTCGACGTGACGCTCGAGGTGGTGGGGCAGCTCGGCTACACCGCGCTGGGCGTCGTCCTGCTGGCGCGGCTGAAGCCGGATGATCCGCTGATCGGCTGGAGCGCTGTCGGCATCGTCGCGGGCCTCATCCTGGTGATCGGCTTCATCCTCGTCCAGCGCCACGGCATCGGCCGCATGGAGAGTCTGGTGCGGCGGATCGCGCAGCGCTGGAGCAAGGACCCCGCGCTCGCGCTCGAGCAGCAGCCGCTCAATCTCGAGATCCACGAGATCTACCGCCATCCGCGCGCGCTTTATCTCGCGGGCCTGCTGCATTGGGCGGTCTGGGTCGCGAGCAGCGTCGAGGCATGGCTCGCGCTCCGGCTCATGGGCGCGCCGCTCGGCATCGCGGCGGTGATCGTCCTCGAGAGCCTGCTCTACGCGGTGCGCAGCGTCGCCTTCGCGGTGCCGAACGCGGTCGGCGTCCAGGAAGGCGCCTACATCATGCTCGGCGCCGCCTTCGGCCTGACGCCGGAAGTCGCGCTCGCGCTCTCGCTGCTGAAGCGCGCGCGCGATCTCGTCATCGGCGTGCCGGCGCTGGGCGCCTGGCAGTTCCTGGAAAGCCGCCGGCTGATGAGTGGTCTCGGCCGGCCGGTCGCAGCGGCGCCGTCGTCATTGACGCCGCCCGGCGGCGAGCCTTAGCGCAACGCGGACAACCCGGCCGACCGCTCTGCGG
>JBKQTR010000521.1:0-3778 GCA_052143095.1 Allostellaceae bacterium | reverse complement strand
GCCGCGGCGACCTCGCCCGGCGGCATCTTCGGCGGCGGGAAGTCGCGCGACATGTCGGTATCGACCGCGCCGGGCATCACCGCGATCACCAGCGTGCCCTGCTTGGCAAGCTCGGCGCGCACCCCCTGGGTCAGGCTCAGCCCCGCCGCCTTCGAGGCGCAGAGCGAGCCCATCAGCGGCAGGGTCACGCGCGACAGGATCGACAGCATGTTGATGATGCCGCCGCCGCCATTGGCCTTCAGCACCGGCGCAAACGCGCGGCACATGGCGAGGGTGCCGAAATAATTCGTCTCCATCTCCGCCCGCGCCGCGGCGAGGTCGGGCGCCGCCAGCAATCCCAGGGTGCGGTTGATGCCGGCGTTGTTGACCAGCAGGCTGACATCGCCGCAGCGCTTAGCCGCGGCGGCGATGGCGCCGGCATCGGTGATGTCGAGCGCCAGGGTCTCGACCTTGCCGGGATGGGCCTTGGCGAGGTCGGCGACGGTGTCGGCGCGGCGGGCGGTGGCGTAGACTTTGCGCGCGCCCTGCGCCAGCGACCGCGAGCTCGAGATGACGGCGATGCGGATCCGGGCCGCGCCATCCGGCGGTGCGGCGAGAAATCGAGGCAAACAGGGGTAGTAGAGCGCCTACGCGGACATCAGTTCGTCATGCGTAACGGGCAGATCCGCGCTAGGTTCTAGCTCAACCCATCCTAGGAGGTTCAGGTTTCGGATCGTGTCTGCTACCTCGGCCTCGTGGAGTGCCGGCCGGCGCCGAGCCTTCCAGCGCTTTACCTCCTCGAGAACCTCTTGCTCACTCGGTCGACGGTCCAGATTCCGACGTAGATCTTTTGCTGCAAAATGCACTGTGGCGGCGATCTCCGCATCGTGCGTGCGCGGAATGCGAAGAAAGAGATCGGCGACCTTTTCGATAGCCGGCGCCCACGCCTTCAACTTGTCCATGTAAAGGGCACGGGCATCTCGGTAGGTCGGACCGGGCGTGATTTCGAACATCTGCCCTAAGCGCCGCTCCTGGACAATGTTGTGGTTCAGGAGCCTGCCGATCAACGGTTTGATCTCCCGCGAGAACGGACCGAAGCTCCCGCGCTGGTAATGCAGCCCAGTGGGGACCCCTGCCTCCGTTAGAAAATAAGCGATCTTCTGAAAAGTCGTGCGCCCCACCGGCCAGTGATGCGGCTCACGGATGACGCGCGACACCACCCCAACCAACGCGATCGCCTCGGGCGGCAGATGCGCACCGACTGGCCGCAGGCCGCCGTTTAGACCGCTGCCGGTTCCGCGTGACAGGAATTCAGCCGTGAGTTGCTCGGATGGAGTGCCGTGCGGCGCATACATCTCAACTGGAATCTCAAGGCCGTTCAGAAAGCGATAGAGGGTCGGGCCGACGACGTTCCAATCGAGCTGACCGTTGCCGCAGCCGAGTGGTGGCACTGCGAGCGATGTAATTTTCCATTCCTCGTAGTGCTTCGCCAGATACTCGAGCCCTGCCACAATATCGTCGAGCCGGGAGACAGCCCGCCAGTGATCCTTCGTCGGAAAATTCAGGATCCACGGCCCGACGAGCTGGCGGTACAGATACGGCCTGCCCAGCCTCACCTCGTGGCGCTCGCACCGCGCAACGTAGTCCTTATACATCTCGGGGAAGCGCTGCTTGAAAGCGAGTGCAATACCCTTTCCCATGACGCCGACACAGTTCACCGTGTTGACTAGGGTCTGCGCATCGGAGGCGAGTAGATCGCCGACTTTTGCGATAGTGACGGCCATTCTTCCCTCCCCTTCAGCGGAAGAACAGTGGACGATTGATCATCGCCCGCAGGCCAAGCCCGAGGTCATCGACGTTGTTCTTAGCGGCGCCGTCGGAGACGTAGGCGCATTCGATGTATCTCGGCGGAACACAATCGGGCACAAGCACCTCGGCGCACATGGCCGACGTGTGTCGCCACTCAGCGATCTGATCATCTGGATGTTTCCACGACACCGCGAATGTCTTCGCTCCATCCACAATCGAGAGGCCGTCCGGTGCCGAAGCAAATCGGACGTACTTGCTCGCTGCATTTTGGTTTGTGATGACCACGTTCGGTAGGTCCAGCACATCCGAGCTTATCCCCAGCACGCAGATCGTCTCATGTAGGTTGAGGCGTTTGAAGAGCATTGGATTCCGAGCGTTGATATATATAGATTCACGTACTCGTGCAGCATCCGTCCACCCGGAACCTTCTTGATGTCTCGCTTCTCCTGAACAGCTTCGAGTGCAATCGACACGGCCTCCAACGCCCTCGAGCGCCGATTACTGACGATTCCATGCTTCATAATCGACGGTAGGTTGGCGATCGGCGTGATGGAGTGCAGCTCGGCAAGGTCGGCGCGATCCATCTCCCGCCCTGGTACCTGCACGTCCGGTCTGCTGCGACGGCGGCGGCAGGTGCATTCCAGGCCCCCACGGCAAGTTGGTGTATCTCAAGGTGGCATCTTGTCAAACAATAGCGCGCCGCGCGAGGGCCCTGACCGCTTGGGCGAAAATCTCGGGAAAAAGGGCGCGCACCACCGGCTTTTCCACAGGCGCGGCATTCGTTGCGGCGAGTCGGCCGCTCAGTTACGCGCCAGCCTCCGGCGAGTCGCGATTTCTGCGCGCGTGGGGCGGCCTGAGCGTCACGGTCGCCGGCCAGCGGTGTCCGCACCGTCGAGCTTCGCCAGCAAGGTGGCATCGGAAGCTATCGCCTGCAAGTGCTCTGGCGCAGCTCCGTCCTCGGCAAGCGTCTCGACGCTTATGGCCTCTGCCAAGCGAGCACGTTTCCAGTCGAGCACCAGCTCACGCTCGTGGCGGCTGTTAAAATAGGCCAGGACACCTTTGCGCCCCACCTTGGCGCGGATGACCGCGCGCGGACCCATTCCCACCCGATAGGCGAAGAATGCCGCTTTAGCGGGGTCAAGCGTCCATGACATACCGAGGCGTAGCAACCTGGTCGGGCCGGTGCCACCGCGATACGCCGTCGTCTGTTCCGGAAGCGCAGCAAGCACGGCGCGCTCCTCATCGTTCATAAGGGTCTCAGGCACTGCTCCCCTGAACCAACGCAACACCCGCGTCTTGCTATAGCGCGCGATCAACAGGCTGGTCATATGCCCGTCGCGATAGCAGTGGGAGAGTGCGTCCCCGTAAACGATTGGGCCAGCCGGCCAGTCGAGCACGTGCCTTACAAGGTCGGGCCGTTGGGGTTGATCTCTGTTCCCCGATTGTAGGTAGACGGCGACCAGTGCGTCGGCCAGCTCGCGTGAATCCTCGCCTGCCATGATGCGCGCCAGGACGGTCTCCGCATCGCCGCGGACGGCGTCGGGCAGACCGATTGCAGTGATGATCTCCGCTGCCCGTGTTTGGTGATTGATCAAATTCACAGATTGCCGCGCTTGTGGCATCCGCTCTCAAGATGGGCCCACGCTATGCGCCACTCTTTCCCAATTTGCGGCTCAGTAGCTGTTGGTCGATCTGAGCAAGCCGTCGGATCCACGACGCGCCACTCGCCCGACTCATCCCGGCAGATATCCCGCGAACTGCTTTTCGACCGCCTTCGGATCGGCGGCGAGGCCCTGGGCGACGCCCGCGGCCATGTCGCCGGGATAGACCTCTTCGATCCCTTGCTCCAGCGCCGCCAGCGCCGCCGCGGCGACCTCGCCCGGCGGCATCTTCGGCGGCGGGAAGTCGCGCGACATGTCGGTATCGACCGCGCCGGGCATCACCGCGATCACCAGCGTGCCCTGCTTGGCAAGCTCGGCGCGCACCCCCT
>JBKQTR010000520.1:0-23883 GCA_052143095.1 Allostellaceae bacterium | reverse complement strand
ATCCACGAGGCGTGCCGCCTGCGGTTCCGCCCGATCCTGATGACGACGCTCTGCGCGCTGCTTGGCGGCGTGCCGCTCATGCTGGGCACGGGAACCGGATCGGAAATCCGCCAGCCGCTCGGCTATGCCATCGTCGGCGGCCTGCTCGTCTCGCAGCTGCTGACGCTGTTCACGACGCCGGTCGTCTATATCTACATGGATCGCCTCGGCGGCTGGCTGGAACGCCGTCGCCGGCGCGGCCAAGCCGCGGCGGTCGCCCCTGCGGTGTAGGCACGTGGTCGGGACGACGGAACGCGCCTCGGCGAGGTAGGGCGCGCGGGGTGTCGTCCGGCGTCGTCAAGACTCCAGCGAGCGGGTCACCGATTTGATCGGGCCGCGCGACTTGCCGGACATCTCGGCGATCTTGCGGTCCTGCGCCTCGATGAGCGCGCGTGCCGAGGCGTCGCCGTCCACCGCGTCCATCTCGGCGCTGGGCACTTTGCGGTTCGAGGTCCGCGTGCCGTCCTCATAGATGACGTCGAACAGCACGAGGCCGTTATCCGTCGGCTTTTTCTTGCGAGCCATGCGTGTTCTCCATCTCTGTCCAAATCAGCTGGGTTCGGGATCCCCGGTCGTGCCCTGCGGCTCGTCCGGTGTCTTGCGCTTGGCGCTCTTCTCCTCGCGGCGCCGCAGCTTCTCCTCCCGCTTCTGCTCCTTGGCACGGTTGCGCTCCGCGCGTTGCTGGCCGTAATTGGGTTTGAAGGCCATCGGCCTCTCCTGTCTGGCGTCGTCGGACATCCGCAAGCGGGCGGTTACGCTCGCCGCTTCCGTCGCCTTGTCTCGCATCGAGTAGCACCGCGATCCCCGAGGGAGACGGGGACGTCCCGATGGGTCGCGGCATTTCCATCACCAGGCGCCCATTGGGCGCCGCCATCGAGACCGTCGCGCCACAGTATAGCGCCCCCCGCCGCCGCTGGCGAGCCGCCCCAATGCCGCTTTCCCGCCGCGGGAGCGCGCCGGCTCCCCGCCCGGCTTAGCTGAGCTCGTGCTCCATGGCCACGCGCTCATGGCCGTCCTGGGTGGATTTGAGCCGGTATTGATTGATGCCGCGCTCCGCCGGGAGGATGCGGACGACCTCGAAGGTCGCGCGCCCGTTGAGGCGGTATTGGCTCGGCGTGAAGGTTACTCTTTGTCCGGCTTTGAACTTGTGAGACATGATCGTTGGGTGCCTTCCGGTCCTGATCACGGGACACGCCCCGCGCCGGCGGCGCAGGACCCTCGCCCGTGGCATGCGTCTCGGCAGCGACAAGTCTCCAGGACAATAGCCTATCTGTCCCGGAGATTACATGGGGTGCCGCCGCCGCAACTGCAATGTGACAGTTATCAGGCAGCGCCTTCGGCCGGCTCGAAGTGACGCCGGTCCCTGAGCACCGAGATCGACAGGGTCTTGTGCAGCGACGGCTCGTCGACGCAGGAAAGACGCGCATGCTGCAGCCCATCGGCGCCGACGAACACCGCCTCGACCACCCAGATCCGCGCCTGATGGCCCCACAGCCGCAATTGGATGTCGCGGAAGCGCCGTCCTCGCGAGATCATCGCGGCCTCTGCCATGGCTCGCGCCCTCCGAGAGACGCGTGATAGCGATGCGGCCGAGGCGCCCGGCCCCTGCCGGTCATGCCGGCCGCCGGCGGTGGCGCAAGGGCGGCGCGCGGTGAGGGGAGGGGGCGCGCCGCATCCGCGCTATTTCAGCTCGTCGATCGAGGAGATGATCTTGGTGGCAAGCCCGTACTCGATCGCTTCGGACGGCGTCATCCAGTAGTTGCGGTCGGTGTCCTTGCGCACCCGCTCGACCGGCTGGCCGGTCTCGGCGGCGATGATCTGGCTCAAGCGCTCGCGCATCTTGATGATCTCGCGCGCCTCGATCTCGATGTCGGTGGCGGGGCCGTGCACGCCGCCCATCGGCTGGTGCAGCAGGAAGCGCGTGTTCGGCAGGCAGAAGCGGTACTTCTTCTCGCCGGCGGCATAGATCAGCGCGCCGGCCGAGGCGACCCAGCCGGTGCCGATCATGTAGATCGGCACGCTGGCGCGCACGAACTTGATGATGTCATGGATGGAATCGCCGGATTCGACATGCCCGCCCGGCGAGTTGACGTAGATATGGATCGGCTTCGCGGATTCGTCGACGAGCGCCAGGATCCGGGCGACGACGTCGCGCGCCAGCCGGTCGGTGACCTGGCCGAAGACCATGACCTTGCGCCCTTTGAACAGGCGCGATTCCAGCTCGTTGACCGGCGCGTCGGCCGGGCGCTTGTCGCCCGTCTCCGGCATGTCGGGCTCTTCCGGCTGCTCGTCGGGATCGCGGAACGTCGATGGCTGATGGCTCACGTGTCGCATCCTCTTCGGGTTTTCCGCGCGGGCGCACGGCGGCCGGCGGCGTCACTTGCATACTAGCGCGCCGTCGCCCGCAGGACTATGGCCGCCGGGCAGTTTTCCGGGCGAGCAGGCGCGGCAGCGCCGCCGACAGCGCCAGCACCGCCAGGCCGATCAGCGTCGGCTGGAGCCAGCCGGCCTTGCCCGCGGCCAGCGTCTGCCCGGCGGCGCCGAAATCGGCGCAGGCGACGGTCATCGGCAATTGCCCCAGCAGCGAGCCCAGCGCATAGCTGGCGAGGTCGAGCCGCGTCAGCCCCAGCGCGTAATTGGTCAGCGAATGCGGGATCACCGGCACCAGCCGCAGCACCGCCACCGCGCGCCAGCCGCCGCGCTCGGCGCGCTGCAGCGCCGGGCCCAGGCGCTTCAGGCTCTCGAGATCGATCAGCCCGCCATTGACGGCGCGTGCCAGCAGGAAGCCCGCCACCGCGCCCAGCACGCTGCCGAGCGCCGCCCACAGCGTTCCCCACCACACGCCGAACAGCACGCCCGCCGCCACCCCGAGCACGGTGCGGGGAAAGAAGATCAGGCTGGCGGCGACATGGACGGCGAGGAAGATCAGCGGCGCCGCCGGATACTGGCCGATGGCGCGCGCGATCGCTGCCGCGTCGAGCGCGCCGCGCTCGCGCCAGGCAAGTCCGGCGCCGGCCAGCACCAGCAGCAGCAGCGCCAGCCGGCCGGCCAGCCGGAAGCGCCGCAGCGGCGCGCTGTCGGGCTCAGCCATCATCGGGCATGATCTCCGGCAGCCGGGCGCGGCGCATCAGCCACATCACGCCCGCGACATCGGCGATGCCGACGAAGAGCCGGTCGAGCGTGCCGTAGTTGGAGGCGCCGCGCTGGCGCGGGCGATGGTTCACCGCCACCGACACGACGCGCCCGCCCTGGCGCTTCACCAGCGCCGGCAGGAAGCGGTGGCAATGGTCGAAGAACGGCAGCTCCAGGAAGAGGGTGCGGCGGAAGAGCTTGAGGCCGCAGCCGGTATCGGGCGTGCCGTCGCGGAGCAGCCGCGCGCGCAGCGCATTGGCGAGGCGCGAGGAGAGCCGCTTCACCGCGCTGTCGCGCCGCTGCTGCCGCCAGCCCGCCAGCAGCAGCGGCGGGCTCACCGGCGCCTGCCGCGCCATCTGCAGCAGGCGCGGGATATCGGCGGGATCGTTCTGCCCGTCGCCGTCGAGCGTGGCGATCCAGTCGCCGCGCGCCGCCCTGACGCCGCTCAGGATCGCGGCACTCTGCCCGGCGCCGGCGCGATGGCGCACCAGCCTGAGGTGCTTCAGGTCGCGCGCCAGCGCGCGGATCTCCGCGGCGGTCTCGTCGCGCGAGCCGTCATCGACATAGACGATCTCGTATTCTGAGGTGCCGTCGAGCGCGGCCCGGATCTCCGCCACCAGCGGCGCGATGTTGGGCGCTTCGTTGCGCACGGGGATGACGACCGAGAGCTCCATGAGGCGAGGCGGTGTAGCACGCTTTTCCGGGCGAGACAAAAGGCGCGGGATTTCGCCCTTTTTTGCCCGTCCAGCGGCGCGGCCGCCCATTGGCCTCGGCGGTGCGCCGGTCTATTCTTTGTCGCATGAAACGACGTCTCTGGGCGGCGGTCCCGCTCGCCGTACTGGCGCTTGTCGCCGGACCGCTGTGCGCCGGGCAGGACGATCCGCGGCTCGGCCCGCTCTTCGACACGCTGCGGACCGCCGCCTCCGACGAGGACGCCGCGGCGGCGGAACGGCAGATCTGGCAGATCTGGACCGAGCACAAGAATCCCGAGATCGAGCGGCTGATGCGCCAGGGCATCGCCGCGATGAGCGAGGATGACGAGGACGCGGCGCTCGACGCCTTCGACGCCGTCGTCAAGAACGACAAGAGTTTCGCGGAGGGCTGGAACAAGCGCGCCACCATCGAATTCGCCATGGGCGATTTCGACGCCAGCATCGCCGATATCGAGCACACGCTGGCGTTGGAGCCGCGCCATTTCGGCGCGTTGTCGGGCCTCGGCCAGATCTATCTCTCGCTCGGCCGGAAGGATCTCGCGCTCAAGGCCTTCCGCGCCGCGCTCGCCATCGACCCGCACCTCACGGGCCTGCGCGACACCGTCGAGGAGCTGGAAAAAGACGTCAAGGGCACGCCCCTCTAGCGCGCGCCGTGCGGGCGACGCGCCGCATCGCCGCTGCCCTTAGGGATATCTCAACCCCTCTCCGCCTATCACCCGTAGGACGCGACCTCCTGGTGAACCGATAAAATGCCCGAGATGTCCGCCGCCCTCATCGCCGCCACCCGGCTCGGTTTTGCCGCACGCCAGGGCGATCTCGCCGCGATCGGCCGGGATCCCCGCGGCTGGGCGCTGGCGCAGCTCTCGCGCCGCGCGGCGCCGCTGCCGGGCGATCTGCCGGGCTCCTCCGTCATGGTTGCCGCCGAATTCGAGTTTCACCGCGACAAGCGCGACGACCCCGATGCCAAGCGGGATTTCAACCAGCGCGTCAAAGCGGTCTATCTCGCCGAAATCGCCGCGCGCACCCAAGCCGCAACCGCGAGCGACGCGCCGCTGCTGGAACGGCTTTGTCATTTCTGGAGCAATCATTTCACCGTTTCGATCCAGCGCCCGGCGATCCATGGGCTCGCCGCCGCCTTCGAGCGCGAGGCGATCCGGCCGCATGTCACCGGCCGTTTTGCTGATATGCTGCTCGCGGTGGCGCGCCATCCCGCCATGTTGCTCTATCTCGACAACGCCCAGTCGATCGGCCCGGACTCGCCGGTGGGAATGCGCCGCGACAAGGGCCTCAACGAGAATCTCGGCCGCGAGTTGCTGGAGCTGCACACGCTCGGCGTCGATGGCGGCTACACCCAGGCCGATGTCGAGGCGCTGGCGCGCATCCTCACCGGCTGGTCGGTGGCGCAGCTGCGCGATCCCCAGCCCGGCGGCTTCTTCTTCCGCCCGATGATGCATGAGCCCGGAGCCAAGGTCCTGCTCGGCCGCACCTATGCCGAAGGCGGTTATGCCGAGGGCGAGGCGGCGCTGCTGGCGCTCGCCGCGCACCCCGCCACCGCGCGCCACGTCGCGGTGAAGCTCGCGCGCCATTTCATCGCCGACGATCCGCCCAAGGACAGCGTCGAGCGCATCGCGCTGGTGTTCCGCAGCAGCGGCGGCGATCTCCGCCGCGTGACCGAAGCGGTGGTGCGGGAGGATGCGCTGTGGCGCCAGCCCTTCGCCAAGCTGCGCACGCCCGGCGAGATGGTGATCGCCGCCTGCCGCGTCACCGGCTTCTCGCCGCCGCCCGAGATGCTGGTCGGCAGCCTCAGGCTGCTCGATCACCTGCCGTTCGCCGCGCCGTCGCCGGCAGGCTGGCCCGACGCCGCCGCCGATTGGGTCTCGCCCGAGGCGGTGCTGCGCCGCGCCGAATGGTGCCAGAGCTTTGCCGAGCGCCTGCCCGAGCCGCCCGATCCGCTCGAGCTCGCCGCCGCCGCTTACGGCGACGCGCTGCCCGAAGAGACGCTGCAGGCGATCCGCCGCGCGCCGTCGCGCCGCATCGGCGTGGCGCTGCTGCTGGCGAGCCCGCATTTCCAGCGACGGTGATCAGCATGATGGAACGCCGCGACCTCCTCGCCCTGATGGCCGGCACCTCGGCCTTCTCGCTGCTGGGCTGGCCCAACGCCGTCTTTGCCGCAGCACCGGGCGAGCGCCGCCTCGTCGTGGTGCTGCTGCGCGGCGCGCTTGACGGGCTAGCCGCCGTGCCGCCGCTCGCCGATGCGCAGTACCGCGACAAGCGCGGCGCGCTGGCGCTGAAGCCGCCGGGCGAGCCCGAGGGCTGCCTCGCGCTCGACCATGGCTTCGCGCTTCACCCGGCGCTGGCGCCGCTGCATCCCTATTGGCGACAGCGCGAGCTCGCCTTCCTCCACGCCGCCGGCAACGGCTATCGCACGCGCTCGCATTTCGACGGGCAGGATCTGATGGAGAGCGGACTGTCCGCCAAGACCGGGATGAGCGATGGCTGGCTCAACCGCGCGCTGGCGCTGCTGCCGCGCGGCGAGCATCGGCTTGGCCTCGCGGTGGGCGGCGCGGTGCCGCTCATCCTGCGCGGCCCGGTGCCGGTCGCCTCCTGGGAGGCGCCGGGGGCGTTGCGCGACGCGAGCCCGGAATTCCTCGCCGCGCTGGCACCGCTCTACACGCCCGACACGCTGCTCGGCCCCGCGCTCGCCGACGGGCTCAAGGCGCAGCATTTCTCTGAGACGGTGCTCGGCGACGCCATGCAGGGCGGGCGCGGCTTCGGGCCGAAGAATTTCGCGCCGCTCGCCGATGCCGCCGGCCGCCTGCTCGCGGCCGCGGACGGGCCGCGCATCGCCGTGCTCGAGATGGGCGGCTGGGACACGCATGTCAATCAGGGCGCCGGGGAGGGGCGGCTCGCGCAGAACCTCGCCGGCTATGCCGAGGGGCTCGACGCGCTCGCCAAGGCGCTGGGTCCGGCCTGGCGGCAGACCGCGCTGGTGGCTGTGACCGAGTTCGGCCGCACCGTCGCGGTCAACGGCAACGGCGGCACCGATCACGGCACCGCCTCGGTGCTGCTGCTGATGGGCGGCGCGGTCAAGGGCGGCCGCATGCTCGGCGACTGGCCCGGCCTCGCCCAGCTGCAGGACGACCGCGATTTGCGCGTCGCCACGGATTCGCGCCGCGTGATGAAGGCGCTGCTGCGCGACCATCTCGGCCTCGACGCCGCGAGCCTCGACCGCAAGGTCTTCCCCGACACCGCCGGCCTGCGCCCGCTCGACGGTCTGCTGACAGCGTAGAGCAGGCGTCAGGAGAGCGCGAGCAACGCCAGGTGGCTCGCGAGCGCGGCGGCGCCCAGCGCTGCGGCCTCGTGCCAGCTTCCGTAGCGGCTTGGCCGCAGCCTCTCGCGGCGAAGCAGCGCGAGCATGATGGAAATCGCGCCCAGCGCCGCGCAGAGGCCTTCGAGCAGCAGGCAGAGCGTCGCGGCGGCCCGGTCGCTGCCGAGCGCCAGCGTCGACGCCAAGGCCAGCGCGAAGCCGAGTTTCCAGCCAAGCCCTGCCAGGGTCGGACCGGCGATATGATCGTTCCCCGGCGGAAGCCGCAGCCGGTCGGATTTAATGCCCATGCCGGCTGCCGGGCGTGGCGTCGCACGGCGTCAGCAAGGCGCTCGCGGGACGGTTGCCGATCTCGAACAGGGCGAAATGGATCGCCGCCTTCTGCGTCGGGAAAACGCGCGCGACCGCGCCGTGCCGCTCGCGCGCGAGCCATTGGCCGTCTGCCGTCTCGCTGACGGCGAAGCACCGCGGCGCCGCCGCCGATGCCGATATCCGCTTGGCGATCTGACCCATGGCCCGTCCTCCTCGCCGGCATAGAAGGCGATGCCGGGCTAAAATTTCGAGAGGAAACCGCGGCCGGTTTTATAAGCGCGGCGTAAAGCCCGCATTAGAAGGCGCCGGCATCGCGGATCTTCTCCTCTCGTTTCGCGTCAGGCGCGCTCCCGCTACTGTCGGGGTCTCGCCATGACGTCGATGCCGGAGACGTAAGCGTGCATGGAATTTTCAGCGAGATCAGCGCCACGGGGCTCTCGCTCCTTCACGTCCTGCTGGCCATCTGCGTCACGGTGCATGTGCTGCTCCACAAGCGCGACGTCGGCGCCGCGATCGGCTGGATCGGCCTTTCCTGGTTCTCGCCGTTCCTCGGCAGCGCCCTCTACGTCATCTTCGGCATCAACCGGGTGAAGCGGCGCGCCAATCAACTGCGCGACGAGCGTCCGGCGCGTCCCGTGGCCGAGCCGCCGCCGCCGCCGGGGCGCGATGACCATCTGGCGGCGCTGGAGCGCGCCGGCGACCGCATGACGCGCCACCCTGCCGAGCGCGGCAACGCGGTCGCCGTGCTGCATAATGGCGACGAGGCCTATCCGAAGATGATCGCCGCGATCGACGCCGCCACGGCCAGCGTCGGGCTCTCGAGCTACATCTTCCGCGTCGACGCCGCCGGCAACGGCTTCATCGATGCTCTCGTCGGTGCGCGCCGGCGCGGCGTCGAGGTGCGGGTGCTGATCGACGGCATCGGCGGCGGCTACTTCCGCTCGCCGGCCTACGAGCGGTTGCGGCAAGAGGGCGTCCCGGCGTGCCGCTTCATGCATTCGCCGCTGCCGTGGCGCATGCCGTTCCTCAATCTCCGCACGCACAAGAAGATTCTCGTTTGCGATGGCCGCGTCGCGTTCACCGGCGGGCTGAACATTGGCGCAGAAAACTTGCTGGCCGAGCGCCCCCGCCATCCGGTGCGGGACACGCATTTCAGGGTCGAAGGACCGGTCGTCGCACAGCTGGTCGAGGCTTTCGCCGAGGACTGGCTGTTTGCCGCCGGCGAAAATCTTGCCGGCGACGCCTGGTTTCCCCCGCTCGACGATATCGGCGGGGCCGTGGCGCGAATCATCCTCTCGGGCCCCGACGAGCATGTCGAGAAGATCGAGTTCATGATCCTCGAGGCCATTGCCTGCGCGCGGCGGTCGATCAAGGTCGCGACCCCCTATTTCCTGCCGGATGACCGGCTGGTCACCGCGCTCGCCTTGGCTGCGATGCGCGGCGTCGATGTCGACGTGATCGTGCCGGCGCGCAGCAACCACCGCATCGTCGATTGGGCCATGCGCGCCCAGATCGGCCCGCTGGTCACGGCGGGGTGCCGGATCTGGCGCAGCCCGCCGCCTTTCGATCACTCGAAGATGATGACCGTCGACGGCATCTGGTGCCTGATCGGCAGCGCGAACTGGGATATGCGCAGCTTCCGGCTGAACTTCGAGCTGACGATGGAGGTCTACCACACCGATATCGTGCGGCATGTCGACGGGCTGATGGCCGCAAGGCGCGGCACGCTGTTGACCGCCGCCGAGCTCGAGGGGCTGCCGCTTCCCATCAAGCTGATCGACAGCGGCGCCAGGCTGATGCTTCCCTATCTCTAGGCGAACGCCCTACGGGCGTTCGTCCGCGGCGGCGTCAGCGTCTAGGCAAGCTCCCGCAGGGAGCTTGTCCGCGGCGGCGTCAGCGGTTGCGTAAGCAACCGCGAGAGCCGCGCCTCTCCGGCTGGCCTCTCGGCAAGCTCCCGCGGCAGCAGAAAATCTCATGCCACGGCTTAGAATAACTCGTTTGACCCGCTCGGCTCGCTCTTACGATAATGCGCCGGGTCTGACCGCCGAGAGGGTCGACGTGGAAAGGAAGCGGTCATGAGCGCAACGCGGCAGCTTAAGCTCGGAGCGTTCATGCGCCCCGTCAGCATCCATACCGGGGCTTGGCGCTATCCCGGGGCCTATCCGGACGCCAATTTCAATTTCGCGCATCTGAAGCGCTTCGCCCGGACGCTGGAGCGCGGCAAGTTCGACGCCTTCTTCATGGCCGATCACCTGGCGGTGCTCAACATGCCGATCGCCGCCTTGAAGCGCAGCCATACCGTGACCTCGTTCGAGCCCTTCACCCTGCTCTCCGCACTCGCGGGTGCCACCGAGCGTATCGGCCTCGTCGCCACCGCCTCGACCACCTTCGATGCGCCCTACCATATCGCCCGCCGCTTCGCCTCGCTCGACCATATCAGCGGCGGCCGCGCCGGCTGGAACATCGTGACCACGTCGAACCCCGATGCGGCGCTGAATTTCGGCCTGGAAGAGCATGTCGAGCATGATGAGCGCTACGACCGCGCCCGCGAGTTCTACGATGTCGTGACCGGCCTCTGGGACAGTTGGGCCGACGATGCCTTCGTCCGCGACGTCGAGAGCGGCCTCTATTTCGACCCCGCCAGGCTGCATGTGCTCAATCACAAGGGGCCCCATCTCTCGGTGCGTGGGCCGCTCAACATCGCCCGCCCGATCCAGGGCTGGCCGGTCATCGTCCAGGCCGGCGCGTCGGAGCCGGGCAGGCAGCTCGCCGCCGAAACCGCGGAAGTCGTCTTTGGCGCCTCGTCCACGCTTGCCGCGGGTCAGCGCTTCTATGCCGATGTGAAGGGGCGCATGCAAAAGCTCGGGCGCGACCCTGACGATCTCAAGATCCTGCCGGCGGCCTTCGTGGTGGTTGGCGACAGCGTCGAGGAGGCGCGCCGCAAGCGGGCGCATCTCGACAGCCTCGTCCATTACGACAGCGGCATCGCGTCGCTGTCGGGCGCGCTCGGCTACGATGCCTCCGGGTTCGATCCCGACGGCCCGCTGCCGGAGATTCCCGAGACCAATGCCAGCAAGAGCGCCCGCGAGCGCGTCGTCGACCTCGCCAAGCGGGAAAACCTGACCGTGCGGCAGCTTGCCCAGCGGGTCGGCAGCTATTCCGGCCTCGCCTTCGTCGGCACCCCCGCCGGGATCGCCGACGGGATGGAGGAATGGCTCGCCGGCAACGGCTCGGACGGCTTCAACGTCATGTTCCCCTTCCTGCCGGCGGGGCTCGACGATTTCGTCGACCGGGTCGTGCCGGAGCTGCAGCGCCGCGGCGTCTTTCGCCGCGAGTATGAAGGCGCGACGCTGCGCGAGAATCTCGGCCTGCGCCGTCCCAGGAACCGGTTCTTTCCGGATTAAGCGCGACGCGAAGCGTCGTCGCCGACATATCGCGCGTAACCGCGGGCGCGAAGCTCGCAGGCCGGGCATGAGCCGCAGCCATAGCCCCAGTCGTGCAGGCCGCTTCTGTCGCCGAGATAGCAGCTATGGGTCTCGGTCCTGATCACGCCCGTCAGCGCGTCGCCGCCGAGCGCCTCGGCGAGTCGCCAGGTCTCCGCCTTGTCGATCCACATCAGCGGCGTGTGCAGGACGAACCGGCGGTCCATCCCGAGCGTGAGCGCCACCTGAACCGCCTTCACCGTGTCGTCGCGGCAGTCCGGATAGCCGGAGAAGTCGGTCTCGCACATGCCGCCGACGATGTGCCTGAGGCCGCGATGATAGGCGATCGCGGCGGCGACGCCGCGGCGGTCGCGGAAGTCTTGCGCGGCTGGAAGATAAGGACCATATCAAGAGCAAGCATAAGCCGAAGGGCAAGGCCGGGGCCCGGCTCCGGTCGATCGACGCGAGAAGCGCGGCTCCGGCAAGCGGCGCGACAGCAGCGCTGGATCAAGACACGCGCGATCCCCGGAGCGCAACCCGCGTCATGGAAGGGATCGCCGATGCAGACGCCACTTCAGGTCACGTTTCGCAATCTCGACGCGTCTCCCGCCGTGGAGGCGAAGATCCGCGAGCGCGTCGACGAGCTCGAGCAGCTCTATGATCGCATCACCAGCTGTCGCGTCGTGGTCGAGGCGCCCGACCGGCACCACCGCGAGGGCCGCCTTTATCACCTTCGCGTCGATCTCAGGGTTCCCGGCCGCGAGATCGTGGTGAAGCGCGATCCGTCCGAGCACCACGCTCACGAAGACATCTATGTCGCGGTGCGCGATTGCTTCGATGCCGTGCGCCGGCAGCTCGAGGATCATCTCCGCCGTCAGCGCGGCGATGTCAAGCTGCATGAAGCCCCGGACGAGGGCCGGATCATCCCGCTCATGACCGAGGAAGAGCAATGAAGCATCCCAGGATCTGGTATGTCGTCACGGATGGCGGGCGGGCGCGGTTCCTGCAGAAGCGGGAGGCGCAGGACGCCTTCGATACCAGCCGTGAGTTCGTCTCGGCGGATCTCCACCGTCATACGCACGAGCTCGGCACGGAGCGGCCTGGCCGAGGGCACGAGAGTGCCACGTCGGCTCGTCACGCGGTGCAGCCGCGCGAGGATTTGCACCGAGCCGACAAACGCAACTTCATCGATGAGGTCGCGACGGCGCTCAATGAGGCAAACAGAGGTGACGAGTTCGACCGGCTCGTCCTCGTCGCCCCCGCGCACGCGCTTGGCGAGCTCGACCGCGCGCTTGACGCGCCGACGCAGCGCAAGGTCGTGGCCCGATTGCAGAAGGACCTCACCAACGTGCCCAACGCCGACCTCGCGAAGCACTTCGCCCCTCCGAGCGAGGCCTGACGCCGGCGAGGCGGGAGCGTCCGATCAAGCGCGGTTGCGTGCGTCCAGCGCCATGGCGATGAGCGTGGCGCCGCCGAATACCATGTCGATGCCGACGAGAAGGCCGAGCGCCCAGAAAAGCGTCCCCGGCATGCCGGAGATGACGATGCCGGCGAGGACCAGGTCGATGACGCCATTCACCATCATCCACTCCCACTTGCCCGACAGCTCGCGGCGATGGGCGATGGCGAGGATGATGATCAAGAGGCCGTCGATGATGAAAAAGGCGGTCAGCACATAGGTCAGGGTGATGAGGCCCTGAAGCGGATCCCACAGCAGGACGCCGCCGGCGATCACCGCCACCAGCGCCGACAGCAGCGACCAGCCAAATCCCGGTGCCTGCCGCGCTCTGACCGTGGCGACGAGGCCCACGATCCCCGCGATGAGGAACAGCCATCCCAGGAAGACGGTGGCGACGAGTCCCGCCAGCGGCGGAAGGATGATCGCGGCAAGCCCGAGCAGGCTCAAGATGATCCCCTCGGCGAGAAACAGCCGCCAATGCTCGTGCATCGATTGGCTCAGCGCGGCTGACAGCTTGGCCGAGGACTGCATCGAGGACATCGCGCGCTCCTTCGCTTCCCGCGGTGATCCTAGTGCGGGTTCGGGTCCGAGGTCCAGGCTCCGCAGCGAGGCCCGTCACGATCGTGGGCGCGACGAAGCGCCCCCGACCGCCGAAAGAGCGCAGCCGGACGCTATGCAACCTGCGGGCGCCGTCGACGCGACGCAGGCAGCGCGGCGGAGGAAATAGCGCACGCCACGCGATCTTTGATGCGCTTGGACGTTGACGAGGTGATGTGCACGCCGGCGCGAAGGCGCCCGCGCCGAGACGATGCGCAGGTTTTCCGTCGATTTCTTGCTGCGGGAGCCCATCGCATGCGGACACTGTTCCTGCCAGGCATCATCGCCCTGGCCGTGGTGATCGCGGGAGCATCGCCCGCCGATGCGCAGGCACCGGTTTGCCCGGCCGGATATTATTATGCCTCCGATGGACAGTGCTACCCGGGCGCGCCACCTGCCTATCCCCCGCCGGTCTATGAGGTTGCGCCGCCGGTCTATGCGCCGCCCCTCGTCGTCGGCGGCTTCGGCATCGGCCTTGGCCTCGGCGCGATCATCGGCGGACGCGGTGGACGCGGCGGCGGGCGCGACGGCGGACGCGGTGGCGGACACCGCTGACCGCCGCAGGACGATTGCACCAACGCAAACCCACGGGGAGCCAGGCTCACATGATGCGTCACCTCAGCCCGCGACTCAGCAGCGCCTGCGCCGCGGCGACCATTCTCGGCGCGGTTCTGTTCACGCTTCCCTCGGCCGCGATGGCTCAAGCGTCGCCGGCGCCGGCGGCGCCCGCCGATGCGGTGGAGGCGCGCATTAAATCGCTGCATCACGATTTGGCGATCACGCCCGACGAGGAGCCGCAATGGCAAGCCGTCGCCGAGGTGATGCGTGACAACGCCAGGACGACCGGCGCGCTGGTCGCGCAGCGCGTGGCCGACGCCAAGACCATGACCGCGATCGACGATCTGCGCTCCTATGCTGCGATCGCCGACGCCCACGCGGCGGGCATAAAGAAGCTCGCCGCCGCCTTCGAGCCGCTCTACGCCTCCTTGTCGGACGCGCAGAAGAAGAAGGCCGACGAGGTGTTCCGTGGCCATCGACCGCTGCGGCCGAAGAAATCCGGCTGAGTCCGGCAAGCACAGGATCAGCCGGGCGGCAGGTCGGACAAGCGCAGGAAGGTTCGGCGAAGCGCGGCAAGGGCCGGAGCCTGGCTGATCATGGCGAGATGTCCGAGGCCGGGAACGATCTCGACGGAGAGGTCCGGCTTGGCCGGCTGGAGGAGGGGCGCATAGCGATCCGCATAGAACTGCTCGTCATCGCCGCCGGCGAGCAGCACCATCGGCTGTCTTGTCCGCGCGAGCCAGGCGGCATAGTCGAGGGTGGCCAAATTCATCATGAGGCGAAATGAATAGACGCCGGTCATGGTGCGATTGCCGGGGGGCACGGCGAAGGCGATGGCATCGAGCCCGTCGAAGGCATGAATGCCGAGAGTATCGAGGATGATCAGGCCGGCAATCCGCGGCAGAGAGGGCGCGGCCCAGCCGCCGGTGCCCGGACGGGCGAACGGTGCCGGATAGGTGATGGCCGGCGAGATCAGGAGATAGTCGTCGAACAGCGGGCCATAGCGTCCGCCGGCGACGCGCAGGGCGAGGCCGCCGCCCCCGGAAAATCCCACCAAGGTGATATGCGCGTCGGGATGGGCCGGCCGGATGGCTTGCACGACATCCGCGATATCGTCATCGAGCTGCCCGATATAGTCGATGTCGCCGCGCCGGCCCGAGCCGCCGTGACCCCGCAAATCGAGGGCGTAGACGCTCGCGCCGGCTTCCTGGAGCGTCCTTGCCACCGCATGCATGCAGCTGCTTTCGCAAGACGTGCCGTGCAGGAGAATCGCGACCTGCCGCTCGCCGCCGGCATAGAAGCGATAGGCGAGCGGGGTGCCGTCGCGCGCCGTGTATCGGCGCAAAGCCGGCAGGTCCGCGCTCTGCCGGATCGCGAGCATTTCCGCCGACGGTTGAATCGCCGGCGGCGCCGGTGCGGTCCCGAACGCCACCACGGCCGCCAAACCGGTACCAAAAACGAGCAGCATGCCCGCCAGGATCAGGGGCACGCGACGCCACAGCGATGAAGCAGGCATGAAGGGCATTGATGCGACCTCGGGTCCGCAGCCTCGGCGGAGGATGCGACGAAAGCGGGCGGCTTGCGCGCCGGATTCTGCGCGACGCCGGCCGGCGACGGAAATCGGTTAGCCGATTTCGGGATCGGCCAGCGCCTGGGCGCCGGCCTTGCCGGCGCCGGCGAGATGCTGCCGGCGGAATTCGCTGGGCGTCATCCCGGTCCGCGTCTTGAAGGCGCGGTTGAACGGGCCGATCGACTGGAAGCCGGCATCGAGCGCGATGGTGAGGATCGGCACCTCCGCCTGCGACGCATCCGCCAGCGCCGCCATCGCCTCGGCGAGCCGGTAGCCGTTGAGGAAGGCGCTGAAATTGCGCTGGCCGAGGCGCTGGTTGATGAGGCGGCGCAGCCGATATTCCGGGATGCCAAGCTTGCCGGCGAGTGCCGCGATGCTGAGCGCCTCCTCGCGATAGGCTCGTTCCTCTTCCATCTGCCGGCGCAGCGCCGCGAGCAGCGCCGTCTCGCGCTCGTCGGCGGGCGGCGCGAGGGGCGCATCGCTCGCGCGCGGCACCGCCGCCAGGGATCGGCCCGCTTCGGCCAGCGGCAGCAGCGTCCCCTCGCGGGTGATCGACAGCAGCGTCGTGGCAAAGAAAAAGGTGAGGGCGAGCGAGCCGAAGGCGTCGGCAAGGCCGAGCAAGGGATAGCCCTGTCCGCCGCGCAACAGGATCACCGTGAGCAGGATCGCCGTGGTGAAGAGCCCAACCGAGACGACGAAGCCGACGCGGAGCCGGCGGCGCGCCTCGACCAGATCGACCGCCCGTCCGGCGAGGACATTGCCGAGCGCGAGGAAGATGCAGAGCAGCGCCAACCCGTTGAGCAGCAGGAACGGCCGCGCTCCGCCGCCATAGAGTCCCCAGAATCCCAGCGCGACCAGCGCCGACCAGGCGCAAGCATGACGCCAGGAGGGTGCGAACTCGTCATCGAACAACGCCGTCGCGAAGACCCAGAACACCGCCGAGTTGCCGAAGGCAAGCGTGCGCAGCGGCAGGATCCACAGCGCCCGATCCATCGCCAGGCCCGGCGCCCAGCTCACCAGCGAGGCGGCGACGCCCAGCGAGAACAGCGCGCCATAGCGCGCCGCCACAACGCGGCGCCCGTCGCGCAGCAACAGCGCCGCCAGCAGCAGCAGCAGCGCGACCGCGCCGCCCCGCCCGCCTGCCTCGATGATCGACATGCCGTCCTCGCGCTCCCGTTGCCGCGCGCGGTGACTCTAGGCAGGACGGGACGGCTTCGCACCCCTTTTCCCCGCTGGACGCGCCTACTCGCTTGAGGAGGGTGCCTCTACGGCTTCGCGACGCCGCCCACCACCTCCGGATTCACGACATTGATCGGCCTGCCCGCGCCATACGCCGTGATCTGGTCGAAGATGTCGGCGAACTGAAGCTCGTATTCCTCGCGCGAGACGTAGCCGATATGCGGCGTGCAGACGACATTGTCCAGCGTCAGCAGCGGATGATGGACGTCCCGCACCGGCTCGTCCTCATAGACGTCGATGGCGGCCATCCCCGGCCGTCCTGCCCGCAACGCCTGCGCCAGCGCACCGGGCGCGATGAGCGCGGCACGGCTGGTGTTCACGATGAGCGCCGTCGGCTTCATCAAGGCGAGGTCGGCCGCGGTCACGATGCCGCGCGTCACCTCGACCAGGCGCATGTGGAGCGAGATGACGTCGCATTCCCTAAAAAACGCCTCTTTGCTGCGGGCCGCCGCCCAGCCGTCCGTCCGCGCCCGCGCGAGCGAGGTCTCGCGCGCCCAGACCAGCACATTCATCCCGAAGGCCTTGCCATAGCTCGCGACGACGCTGCCGATCCGGCCGTAGCCATAGATGCCCAGCGTCTTGTGGCGCAGGTTGCTGCCGATTCCGATTTGCCATTTCCCTGCCTTGAGCGCGGCCATCTGCTGCGGGATCTCGCGCATGGCGGCAAGCACCAGCCCCCAGGTCAGCTCCGCCGTCGCGTAGGACGGTGTGCCCGGATGCTGGCTCGAGGACACGATCACGCCGCGCCTTGTGCAGGCGGCGATGTCGATATGCGGGTAGACGCTGCGCTGGCTGATGAGCCTGAGCTTGTGCAGGCGCTCGAGCAGCGGCGCCTGGATCTTGGTCCGCTCGCGGATCAGCACCAGCGCCTCGGTGTCTTTGAGGCGCCCGGCCAGCGTGTCGACCTCCTGCACGTGATCGTTCCAGATCTCGACGTCATGGCCGGCGAGTTTTTCGAAGCAGGCGAGCGTGCGTACGGTGTCGTGGTAATCGTCGAGGATCGAGATTTTCATGTCGATCACGCCATCCCGTGATGCCGCGGATCCCCCGATATAGCGTCCGCCGGGCGAGAAAGGCGAGACCCGCGGGTGTCATCGCTACACCGGAGCCGCCGCATCCGAGCGGCTTGCCGCCGAAGAAAGGCACTCTTATGAACGGTCATCAAAGCGTCCGCACCGACGATTCAATCCGGGACCCCGCACGTCATCGTCACTTTCTCGCTCATCGCTGATGCCGCGATCAGACTGGCCATGAGGATTTTCATCCAATGGCATGGGATCGTCCCTCAGCATCGGCGACCCGATTCCGTCGAGCCATGCCAGAGCCAGCGCGCGCCAGAGCGATCGCAGGGCAACCTCCTTGTCGAGGTCGAGGTGTCGGAGATTGTAGGCGGCCTGCTGCCGGCGCGTGACCGCGGCTCAGTCAACTCGTCGTGAGGGGCAACTTCGCCGAACCAGAGACGCCTCACCAGGTCGTGAACGTTCTTTAGTCTCCGTCAAACGGTGCATTCGGCTTTTGCCGGGTTATGCGAGGGAAGGGCGGGCCTCATCTTCCACAGCGAGGGCGAGAAGCGGCTGCCGATCGTGCCGCCGGCCTCGGCCCCGGAAGGAAATCTGTCATGTCGACCCGGAATCGTTATCGGAGGATTCAATCGAGCGACGGCGCCGTCATGTCGCGCCCCGGCATTCTTGTCATGCTTGCCCTCTCGGGCCTGGCGCTGGCGGGCTGTGCGACGGGGCCGGCGGACCCCAATCGCCAGGCGCTCGATGCGCTGTACCATGTCGGCCAGAACGACGCGTTCGGCGCCGCGCAGGACGACGCCACGCTGCGCGCCGCCGCCCAGCCGCCGGCGGCGCCGCTCACCGCCGAGCAGCAGAAAGCGCTCGACAAGGAATTTGCGGTCGGCCAGAACGACGCCTTCGGTGCTACCCAGACGACGGTCCCGATTGTCGCGCAGCGGGATTACGGCCGCGTCGCCGCGACCGTGCCGATGGTCGGCGGCAGGCGCGACCTCCTCGGCGACGGCGGCGCGCAGGACGCCTTGGCGCGGCAGATGTTCCCGCTCGGCACCTCGGCCGACGATTTCGGCGGCAAGAACAACTTCGGCGGTACGAATTAGCGAGATCGCGGCGCGACGCGAAGCGTCGTCGCCAGCGGGCGGCAGCGGTTGCGGCGCGACGCGAAGCGTCGTCGCCAGCGGGCGGCAGCGGTTGCTCTTGCAACCGCGAGAGCCCGCGCGGCGCGGGTGATTTTGGCGCGCGGGCTTCCCGATACCCCGACAGAATGTTACCGTTCGCTACGAACCCCGGTCATCTCGGCCATATCGGTTCAATGACCCGCGGCGCATCAGGGAGGCAGCGTGGCAGCCAGCTACCCCGACCTCAGGGACAAGGTCGTTCTCGTCACCGGCGGCGGCTCCGGCATCGGCGCGGCGATCGTCGAGCGCTTCGCCCGGCAAGGCTCGCGGGTCGCCTTTCTCGACATTGCCGAGGCGCCGTCCCGCGCGCTCGTCGCCACCCTCGCCGCGTCCGGGGTGGCGGTCACCTTCGCGCCGGTCGACATCACCGATGTCGCGGCGCTGCGGCTCGCCATCGCCGAGCTGCGCGAGCGTCTCGGGCCGGCGGACGTCCTGATCAACAATGCCGCCAATGACGAGCGCCACGCCAGCGAGACGGTGACCCCCGAATATTGGGATGGGCGGATCGCAGTGAACCTCAAGCATGCGTTCTTCGCCGCGCAAGCCGTGCTGCCCGACATGAAGGCAAAGGGCGCCGGAGCGATCGTCAATTTCAGCTCGATCTCGTGGATGAGCGGCCAGGGCGGGATGGCGGCCTATACCGCGGCGAAATCGGCGATGCTGGGCCTCACCCGCTCGCTGGCGCGCGACTACGGCGCCTATGGCATCCGCGTCAACGCCGTCGCTCCCGGCTGGATCATGACCGAGCGCCAACTCGCGCTCTGGGTGACCCCGGATTCCGAGAAGCAGATCTACGAGCGGCAATGCCTGAAGCGCAAGCTCGTGCCCGACGACGTTGCGAAATTCGTCGTCTTCCTGGCCTCGGACGAGGCCGGCGCCTGCACCAACCAGCATTACGTCGTGGATGGCGGCTGGGTCTAGGCAAGCTTGCGGAGCAAGCTTGTCCGCGGCGGGCGGCAGCGGTTGCTCTCGCAACCGCGAGAGCCCGCACCGTGCGAGCAATTCTCGTTTCGCTGCGCGAGCGACTTCAGGGATCCGTTCTTAGAGTTTTATGGAGAAGGCCGGGAGAAGTATGGCGTCTTGCCAAGGCGTATGTTTTGCAGGTCTGGCGCCGCCTATTCGCTTCCGCGTACCTGAAGCCGCATGCTATTGACCATCCCGCTTCCGGTTCACCCCGGGGTCGGCTCAGGCTGACCCGCGGCAGTCAAAATTGCTTACGCTCCCCGGCCCAAGGCACTTGTGAAGGATGACGAGCGAACCCGACCCCCAATCCGATGTGTGGTCCGATTGGCTCTTGCACCTGCGACACGCCGACGACCCCGAATACGATCGTGCCATCCGCGTCAGGCTCGAGCACTATGCTGATCGCGTTCTCGACGGAGCCCGGCTCGGCTGTGGAATGACGCTCGCCGATATCGGTGCCGGCGAAGGTCTCATCGCCTTCCGCGCCATTGACCGCATCGGCCCGTCGCTCCGCGTCCTCCTCGCCGACATCTCCGTTCCCATGCTCAGACACGTCGAGGCGCTCGCAATTCAGCGCGACGTTTGGCGCCAATGCGTTTTTCACCAATGTTCCGCCGAAAATCTCAAAGGCGTTGACGACGCGTCCGTCGATGTCGTCACCACCCGCGCCGTTCTTGCCTACGTTGCCGACAAGAGCGCCGCTTTGCGCGAATTCCACCGCGTCCTCAAGCCTGGCGGCCGCATCTCCATTGCCGAGCCCATCCTGCGGGACGAGGCGCTCGCGGTGACCGCTTTGAAAAGAATTATCGACAGTCGGCCGCTTGGAGACCAAGAGCGCGTCATGTCGCTTCTCCATCGCTGGAGAGCGGCACAGTTTCCCGACACCATCGAGAAGATTTCCACGAGCCCGATCGCCAACTATTGTGAGCGCGATCTCGTCCGCTTCGTCCAGGCTTCCGGCTTCGACGAGATTCACCTGGAACTCCACATTGATGTGCTCCCCTTCATCGCCACCTCTTGGGAGACGTTTCTTGGCACTGCGCCGCACCCTTGGGCCCAGCCGCTCAGCGTCATCCTTGCGGAACAGTTCACCGCGGAAGAACGACAAATTTTCGAGCAGGTCGTCCGCCAGGCGATCGAAGCCCCGAGATCCGTCACCATCGAGCGCATCGCCTACCTGACCGCAAGAAAACCGCTCGCATGATGTCGGACGGGGGTCCTTGATCGAAGCCCCGCACCGGGCGAGGGTCAAAGGGCGGGTCCAAATTTTGCCTCACCGAAACGCGCGAGATACGGCCGATACTGTGCGCGTACTGGTTATGATATGCCCTGCAGCCCAGGTCACCCGGGCGCCAATGCCCGAGGGCATGGTGTCGCGCTCGGCGAGGCGTCGCGGGTGGCGATCGCGTGAGGAGCCGAATGACGGCCTTGATCGAGCATGACAGCGTCGTTCACGAGCTCGCGGAGTTGCTGATCGAGCGCTATGGCGAGCGCGCCGCGAGCCACGCCAAGCATCAGTCATTAAGAGCCGCTTATCGCGACGAACAGCGCATGATGGAGGCTTGGCGTTGGATTGCCGATGCCGTCGAGCATGTTTGGAAGGCCGAGCCCAGGTCGACATTGGGCTGATCATTTGAACGGACGTGGCTTCAGGAAGAGCGCGCTGTCCCCTACGCACAGGAGAATGAACCATGAGCATTCGCACCTTGGCGTTTCTCGCTGGAGCGTTGACGATTTCTCCGGTCGCCGGCGCGCTCGCCGCTGATGCGCCGGGCGGTGATCTCCTCTGCAACGTCACGGAGACGCGCCCGTTCGCGTTCGCGCAGCAAAGCGTGACGACCTTGCATGTGCCGCTGGTCAGCGGACGCGAGCAAGAAGCCACCGCCGGGGTCGGGCGGTATTCGCTTCTGCGGGTGGTCACCGAGGAAGAAGTCACCATGACGGCCAATTTTGGCGAATACCGCTCAACCGCGCATATCGACCGCATGAGTGGCCGCTTCGACCTCACGAACTACAAGAACGGCGAGACGATCTATCACGCGGAAGGCACCTGCCATCCGGCCGCGAAGCAGTTCTGACGCCATCGACGCTGCCCGATCGCCGCCGGCATCAGAGCCGGCGAAGAGATAATTCCTCCGCGGAGTCATACTTCTCGCAGCCCCTCCCCCCTTGAGGTCCCTTGAGGGGGAGGATGCCCGAGGCCGCGGGTTCAGACATCGCATCCCAAGGCCAGCATTCTCAAAGCCGGCCGCGTCGTGTTCAATATCAAGGGAAACGACTAACGGCTGGTCGCGAAGATCAACTACGCGGCAGGCGTGATGGAGATCAGGTTCTTCGGGACCCATGCCGAGTGCGACGAGATAGACGCGGAGACGGTGTGATGGATGCACAGTTGATCGTGATCGAGAACGACGCGGATCTCGAGCGGGCGCAGGCGCTGGTGTCGCGGCTGATGGACGCAACCGCGCCGGCGGCTCTGGCGCGCCTCGAGGCGCAGGCGCGGCTGGTAGAAGCCTATGAGCGCAAAAAATGGCCGCGGCGCCGGCCGAACGTGGCGGACACGCTCGCGTATCTTATGGATCAGCATGGCCTGACGCGCGCCGATCTGGTGCCGCTTCTGGGCTCGCCGAGCCGCGTCAGCGAAGTGCTCAACGGCAAGATCGGGGTGAGCCTGTCGATGATCCGCCGGCTCCGCGCGCGTTTCGGCATCTCCGCCGACATCCTGATCCCCGACGAGCCGCCGGGCAAACCCGCGCGGCCCGCGCCGCGGCGCAAGCGAGCGCGGTGACCACCGCGTTCTCTGTTGAGGAATTGGGCGACTCTCGTTTCTGACGCTTCGTTGACCATCACGGTGATGAGCTGGTATGGAACGAAACGTGACAGCCTTGCAGAGTCGGCGGCAAGCTCGTCAGATGTTCCGCGCCAAGGGCACGACCTAAGACCCGCCAGGTACGTGGGTGGCAAGAAAATCGTCCGGTCCGGCGCCCTTGCCTCGGTCGGGGCTGGATGAGCGGCCAGCACCAAGAGGCGCAGCTTCGAGGCTGGCCCAGGATTTGCATTGATTTGGCTGCCGGCAATCCCTCAGCCGGTTGTTCCGGCAGGTGTCATCTTGGTCATTCGTTGTCTCATCGGCATGCTGGCGCTTGCGGGGTCGTTGCTCACGCTGCCGCAGGCCTTGGCGGGAACCTCGCTGCGCATCGCCATGACGGCCTCGGACATCCCGACGCCGACCGGCATGCCGAACAATGGCTTCGAAGGCATGCGCTTCCTCGGCTACCCGATCTTCGAAGGGTTGGTCCTTTGGGACCTCGCGAGCGCCGATCATCTCGCGGGGTTGCGGCCCGGCCTTGCCGAGCAATGGGAGCAGGCGGCGGATGACAAGAATACCTGGGTGTTCCATCTGCGCCACGGCGTCAAGTTCCATGACGGCGCCGATTTCAATGCCGACGCGGTGATCTGGAATCTCGATCGTTATTTTAGGAACGACAGCCCGCAATTCGAGCCGCCCGCGGCGGGCATCAGCCGCGCGCGGGTGCCGATTCTGCAATCTTACAAGAAGATAGACGACGACACGGTTGCGATCACCACCAAGACGCCCGCCTCTTATTTTCCCTACATGGTCGTCTACCTGCTCATGACCTCGCCGACCTCGTTCGATCAAGGCGGGAAGGATTGGACCAAGGTGGCGACGTTGCCGGCCGCCGGCACCGGACCGTTCAAGATCGTCAAGGTGGTGCCGCGCCAATCGGTCGAGCTCGCGAAATGGGACGGCTACTGGGATGCCGCCAAGAAGGCCAAGGTCGACAGCGTCGTTCTGTTGCCGATCCCCGAGGCGACCGCCCGCCTCGCCGCCTTGCGCGCCGGCCAGGTGGATTGGATCGAGGTGCCGCCGCCCGACGCCATTCCCTCGCTGAAAGCGGCCGGCTTCACCATCACCACCGGCTCCTATCCGCATGTCTGGCCGT
The DNA here is from genome assembly GCA_052143095.1 of Allostellaceae bacterium. Classification (GTDB taxonomy): domain Bacteria; phylum Pseudomonadota; class Alphaproteobacteria; order ATCC43930; family CGMCC-115725; genus DAHUYF01. The sequence continues at coordinate 392 of JBKQTR010000520.1, read as the reverse complement.
GGCTCCTAAACATCGGCGCGACCGACAGCCCGGTGAAGGATGTGAGGGTGCGCCAAGCCCTCAACTACTGCATCGATCGCGCCGGGCTGGTGTCGTTGCTCAACGGCACCGCGGAGCCCTCGGTGGGTTGGCTGAAGGCGAACGACCCCAATTTCGGCAATCCGGTCAACCATTACAAATTCGATCCGGCCAAGGGCAAGGCGCTGCTGGCCGAAGCCGGCTACAGCGCCGCCAAGCCGCTCTCGTTCAAGGTCATGATCTCGACCTCGGGCTCGGGCCAGATGCTTCCCTTGCCGATGAATGAATTCGTCCAGCAAACCCTCAAAGAGGCCTGTGGCGTCGACGTCGAATTCGACGTCGTCGAATGGCAGGTCCTGCTCACGGCGGCGCGC
>JBKQTR010000519.1:0-11435 GCA_052143095.1 Allostellaceae bacterium | reverse complement strand
CGGTCGATCGAGTCTATGCCGCGTTGCCCCAGTTGCGCGCCTCGATCTCGCCGGCGATCGATCTCTCCGTAGTCCTGGACCGCACCATCACCATCCGCGCCTCGGTGCGCGACGTCGAGATCGAGCTGGGGCTCGCCGTGGTGTTGGTGGTGCTGGTGATCTTCGCCTTCCTGCGCAACGTGCCGGCGACGCTGATCCCCAGCCTCTCGGTGCCGCTGTCGATCGTCGGCACGTTCGCGGCGATGTACCTGCTGGGCTTCAGCCTCGACAATCTGTCGCTGATGGCGCTGTCCATCGCCACCGGCTTCGTCGTCGACGACGCCATCGTCATGATCGAGAACATCGCGCGCTACGTCGAGCAGGGGCACTCGCGCCTCAAGGCGGCGCTGATGGGCTCGGAGCAGATCGGCTTCACCATCATCTCGCTAACGGTGTCGCTGCTCGCCGTGCTGATCCCGCTGCTGTTCATGGGCGACGTGGTCGGCCGCCTCTTCCGCGAGTTCGCCGTCACGCTCGCGGTCACCATCCTGATCTCCGCGGTGGTGTCGCTGACGCTGGTGCCGATGCTCTGCGCCAAGCTGCTGAAGCCGCCATCGGAGGAGAGCGCCTTCTTCCGCCGCTCGCAGCAATGGTTTGACGCCACCATCGAGCGCTATGGCCGCATGCTCGGCTGGGTGCTCGACCACCAGCCGCTGGTGCTGCTCGTCGCCGTCGGCACGCTGGCGCTCACCATCTTCCTCTACGTGGTGGTGCCGAAGGGCTTCTTCCCGGTGCAGGACACGGGCCTCATCCAGGCGATCACCCAGGCCGACCAGTCGGTCTCCTACGACGCGATGGCGCAGCGCCAGCAGGTGCTGGCCGCGGCGATCCTGAAGGACCCGGACGTCGTGAGCCTCTCCTCCTTCATCGGCGTCGACGGCACCAACAGCACGCTCAACAGCGGCCGCTTCCTCATCAACCTGAAGCCGCGCGACGATCGCGACGCTACCGCCAGCGACATCATCCGCCGGCTCAAGCAGGAGACGGCGCAGGTCTCCGGCATCACGCTCTACATGCAACCGGTACAGGACCTCACCATCGACGCCACGGTCAGCCGCACCCAGTATCAGTTCGTGCTCGAGGACTCCAACCCGACGGAGCTCGCCGCCTGGGTCCCGAAGCTCACGGAGAAGCTCGCCGGGATCGCCGCGCTCGAGGATGTCGCCAGCGACGTCGAGGCGCACGGGCTCTCGACCTACATCGCCATCGACCGCGACACCGCCGCGCGGTTCGGCATCACCCCGGCGACCGTGGACAACGCGCTCTACGACGCCTTTGCCCAGCGCATCGTCTCGACCATCTTCACCCAGTCGAACCAGTACCGCGTCATCCTCGAGGCCGATCCGCAGCAACAGCGCACGCTCGACACGCTGAGCTCGATCTACCTGCCGTCCTCGCTGTCGACGACCGGCCAGGTGCCGCTCACGGCCATCGCCCATTTCGTCGCGCAGGAAGCGCCGCTGCAGATCAACCATCTCGGTCAGTTCCCGTCGGCAACGATCTCCTTCAACCTGGCGCCGGACGCGTCGCTCGGCGAGGCGGTCGACGCGATCCGCGCCGCCGAGAAGGAGATCGGCTTGCCGCAGAGCGTCTTCACCACCTTCGAGGGCGCGGCGCTCGCCTTCCAGGCTTCGCTCAAGAACGAGCTGCTGCTCATCCTCGCCGCCATCGTCGCCGTCTACATCGTGCTGGGCGTGCTCTACGAGAGCTACATCCATCCCGTGACCATCCTCTCGACCCTGCCGTCGGCCGGCATCGGCGCGCTCTGGGCGCTGATCCTCGACGGCAGCGACCTCGGCATCATCGGCATCATCGGCATCGTGCTACTGATCGGCATCGTCAAGAAGAACGCAATCATGATGATCGATTTCGCACTCGAGGCCGAGCGCGAGCAAGGCAAATCGCCGCGCGAAGCGATCTTCCAGGCGTCGCTGCTGCGCTTCCGCCCGATCATGATGACGACGTTCGCGGCGCTGTTCGGCGCCTTGCCGCTGATGCTCGGCACCGGCACCGGCTCGGAGCTGCGCCACCCGCTCGGCATCACCATCGTCGGCGGCCTGATCGTCAGCCAGATGCTGACGCTCTTCACCACGCCGGTGATCTATCTCGCCTTCGACGGCCTCGCGCGCCGCCTGCGCGGCGCCAAACCGGCGGAGAGTCCGGCCGAATGAGCCTGTCCGAGAGCTTCATCCGCCGGCCGGTCGCGACCACGCTCCTCACGCTCGGCCTGGCGCTGGCCGGCGGTGTCGCGTTCTTTCTGCTGCCGGTCTCGCCGCTGCCGCAGGTCGACTTCCCGACGATCTCGGTCTCGGCCACGCTGCCCGGCGCCAGCCCGGAGACGGTGGCGACCAGCGTCGCGACGCCGCTGGAGCGCCATCTCGGCCAGATCGCCGACGTCACCGAGATGACCTCGTCGAGCTCGGTCGGCCAGACGCAGATCACGCTGCAATTCGGCCTCGACCGCAACATCGACGGCGCCGCGCGCGACGTGCAGGCGGCGATCAACGCGGCGCGCGCCGACCTGCCGACGGCCCTCAGGAGCAACCCCACCTACAAGAAGGTCAACCCGGCCGACCCGGCGGTGCTGATCCTGGCGCTCACCTCCGACACGCTGAGCCAGGGCCAGCTTTACGATTCCGCCGCCACCGTGCTGCAGCAGAAGCTATCGCAGATCGAGGGCATCGGCCAGGTCACCATCGGCGGCAGCTCGCTGCCGGCGGTGCGCGCCGAGCTCAACCCGCATGCGCTCTTCCACTACGGCATCGGCCTCGAGGACGTGCGCGCCGGTCTCAACGCCGCCAATGCACACAGCCCCAAGGGCGCGATCGAGGACAGCGAGCGGCGCTGGCAGATCTACACCAACGACCAGGCGAGCACCGCCGATCAGTACCGGTCGCTGGTGATCGCCTATCGCAATGGCGCGGCGGTGCGGCTCACCGACGTCGCCGAGGTGATCGATTCCGTCGAGAATGTCCGCAACGGCGGCATCTCCAACGGCAAGCCCGCGGTGCTGCTGATCCTCTACCGCCAACCCGGCGCCAACATCATCGACACGGTGGACCGCATCTACGCGCTGCTGCCGCAGCTCAAGGCCTCGATCCCGACCGACATCGACATCACGCCGGTGATGGACCGCACGACGACGATCCGCGCCTCGCTGCACGATATCGAGCGTACGCTCTTCATCTCGATCATGCTGGTCATCGGCGTGGTGTTCGTCTTCCTGCGCAACGGCCGCTCGGCGATCATCCCGAGCGTCGCCGTGCCGACGTCACTGCTCGGCACCTTCGGCGTCATGTACCTGCTGGGCTACAGCCTGGACAACCTGTCGCTGATGGCATTGACGGTGGCGACCGGCTTCGTCGTCGACGACGCCATCGTCGTGCTCGAGAACATCACCCGCCATATCGAGGCCGGCATGCCGCGCTTCCAGGCGGCGCTGCTCGGCGCGCGCGAGGTCGGCTTCACCGTGCTGTCGATGAGCTCGTCGCTGGTGGCGGTGTTCATCCCGATTTTGCTGATGGGCGGCATCGTCGGGCGCTACTTCCGCGAGTTCGCCATGACGCTGTCGATCGCCATTGCGGTGTCGCTGGTGATCTCGCTGACGACGACCCCGATGATGTGCGCCTATATCGTCAGGTACCGGCCGGATGCAGAGCGGGGCCGGCTCTTCCATTGGAGCGAGCGCGCCTTCGATGCGCTGCTGGCGGCCTATGACCGCTCGCTGCGCTGGTCGCTGAGGCATGCGCGGCTGATGTTGCTGATCCTGGTCGGCGTGCTCGCGCTCAACGTCTATCTCTTCTACGTCGTGCCGAAGGGCTTCTTCCCGCAGCAGGATACGGGGCGGCTCATCGGCGGCATCCAGGCCGACCAGAGCATTTCGTTCCAGCTCATGCGGAAGAAGCTGGAACAGTTCATCTCGATCATCCAGCACGATCCCGACGTCGCAACCGTCGTCGGCTTCACCGGCGGGCGGCAAACCAACTCCGGCTTCGTCTTCGTCACGCTGAAGTCCTTGTCCGAGCGCAAGCTCTCGGCTGATCTGGTCATCGCCCGGCTGCGCCGCAACATGTCGCATGTCGCCGGGGCGACGCTTTTCCTGCAGGCGGCCCAGGACATCCGCGTCGGCGGACGGGCAAGCAACGCGCTCTATCAGTACACGCTGCAAGGCGACGAGCTCACCGAGCTCTACCAATGGGCGCCCAAGATCGCCGACGCGCTGCAGCACGTGCCGGAGCTCACCGACGTCAACTCCGACCAGCAGCAGAACGGGCTGGAGACCGACCTCGTCATCGACCGCGACACGGCGGCGCGGCTCGGCATCACCGCGGCCGCCATCGACAATACGCTCTACGACGCTTTCGGCCAGCGCCAGGTATCGACGATCTACGCCGCGCTCAACCAGTACCACGTGATCATGGAGGTGGCGCCGCAATACTGGCAGAGCCCGGAGACGCTAAAGGAGCTCTATGTCAGCACCGCCGGCGGCGCCGTCACCGGCACGCAATCGTCCCAGGCGCTGGTGGGCACGGTGGTGGCGGCAGCCAAGGCGGCCGCGAGCAGCCAAAGCACCACCGCGGCGCAGATCGCCGCCAACACCGCACGCAATCTCGCCGCCAACCAGATCGGCGCCACCGGCCACGCCAGCGCCAGCGCCTCAACCGGCGCCGCCGTCACCACCAGCGCCGAGATCATGGTGCCGCTCGCCGCCTTCAGCCATTACGGGCCGGGCCAGACGCCGCTCGCCGTCAACCATCAGGGCCCGTTCGTCGCCGCCACCATCTCGTTCAACCTGGCGCCGGGGAAGTCGCTGAGCGACGCGACGGCGGCGGTCAACAAGGTGATGAACGAGCTCAAGGTGCCGGTCAGCATCCATGGCAGCTTCCAAGGCACGGCCAGCGTCTTCGAGCAGTCGCTGGCCAACGAGCCGATCCTGATCCTGGCGGCGCTGCTCGCCATCTATATCGTGCTGGGCGTGCTCTACGAGAGCTACATCCACCCGATCACCATCCTCTCGACGCTGCCCTCGGCCGGGCTCGGCGCGGTGCTGGCGCTGATGGCGCTCAACACCGAGTTCAGCCTCATCGCGCTGATCGGCGTCATCCTGCTGATCGGCATCGTCAAGAAGAACGCCATCATGATGATCGATTTCGCCCTCGACGCCGAGCGCAGCCAGCACCTCGCGCCGGGCGACGCGATCTACCAGGCCTGCCTGCTGCGCTTCCGCCCGATCATGATGACCACCATGGCGGCGATGCTGGGGGCGCTGCCGCTGGCGATCGGCATCGGTGACGGCGCCGAGCTGCGCCGGCCGCTCGGCATCTCCATCGTTGGCGGCCTCATTGTCAGCCAGATCCTGACGCTCTACACCACGCCGGTAATCTATCTCTATCTCGACCGCTTCCGCCTGTGGAGCCGTGGGCGCTGGCGCAGCCGCCATCCCGATCTTTCCGGCGACACGGTCACGGAGCCCGGTGAATGAGCAGAACCTTGGTGCTGGGCGCGCTGGCGCTGGTCGCCGGCTGCACCGTCGGCCCCGACTACAAGCGCCCGGAGGCGCCGGCGCCGGCGAGCTACAAGGAGGATGGCTGGAAGACCGCCGAGCCCAAGGACGCCGAGCGGCGCGGCGACTGGTGGTCGGTCTACGGGGATCCCGTGCTCGACGGGCTCGAGCAGCAGATCGACATCTCCAACCAGACCCTGAAGGCCGCCGAGGCCGCCTACAGCCAGGCCCGCGCCGTGGTCGCCGAGGGCGAGGCGGGCTTCTTCCCAACGCTGTCCGTTACCGGCTCCGGCACGCGCTCGGGCCAGGGCACCGGCAGCCTCCCGTCATCCGCGTCGGCCGGCAGCGCCAGCAGCCTCGGGCTTTCCGCCGGCGCGTCCTGGGACATCGACCTCTGGGGCAAGATCCGCCGCACGGTCGAGAGCGACGTCGCGAGCGCGCAGGCGAGCGCCGCCGACCTCGCCAATGCGCGGCTCTCCGCCCAGGGCGAGCTCGCCACCCTTTATTTCGAGCTGCGCACGTCAGACCAACAGCAGCGGCTGCTCGACGCCGCGGTCGAGGCCTTCACGAAATCGCTGGACATCTCGCGCAACCAGTATTCGGCCGGCGTCGCGGCGCAGAGCGACGTCCTCATCGCCGAGACGCAGGTGGAGCAGACCCGAGCGCAGGCGATCGCCGTCGGCGTCCAGCGCGCGCAGTTCGAGCATGCCATCGCCGCGCTGATCGGCAAGGCGCCCGCCGAGCTGGCGATCGCGTCAGCGGCAATGGCGACGGCGGTGCCGGTGCCGCCCGCCGAGCTGCCCTCGGCGCTGCTCGAGCGCCGTCCCGACATCGCCGCGGCCGAGCGGCTGATGGCTGCGGCCAATGCGCAGATCGGCATCGCCATCGCCGCCTACTACCCCGACCTGACGCTGTCAGCCTCCTACGGCTTCGCCAGCTCCAGCGCCGCCAAGCTGCTGCGGGCATCGAACAGCCTCTGGTCGGTGGGATCGCAGCTCATCCAGCCGGTGTTCACCGGCGGACTGACCGCGGCGCAGGTGGCGGCCGCGAAGGCGAGCTATGCGCAGAGCGTCGCCAATTACCGCCAAACGGTCATCACCGGCTTCCAGCAGGTCGAGGACGAGCTGGCGGCGCTGCGCATCCTGGCGCAGCAGCAGGTGGTCGAGGACAACACGGTGCGGCTGGCGCGCGAGGCCGAGCAGCTCACCCTCAACCAGTACCAGCAGGGCACGGTCGCCTATACCGCGGTGGTCACCGCACAGACGACGCGGCTCACCAATGAGGAGACCGCGCTCAGCATCCTGCAGAGCCGGCTGCTGGCCAGCGTGGCGCTGATCCAGGCGCTCGGCGGCGGCTGGAGCGCCCAGGATCTTCCGGACACCAAGCAGGTGAAGGAGGACGACCCCGCGGCGTCGACGCGCTAGCGGCACCTGCTCAGCCGGGCATGCGCCGCGTCGACGATCTGTCGCCGGCGCTATCGTTCAACTCACAAATTGACTATCAACGTAATTGTTGATAATTGTGGTGTCGCCACGCCGGCGCAGGTCGCGTCGGCAATCGCGCGCGTGAAACCGCGTTGCTTGGGGCGGGGCGCGCAAGATCCAAGATCGACCGGAGGTGCCGCGATGGTAGATCACGCCGTTGTCTCGCAAGACCAGTGGATCGAGGCGCGCAAGCGATTCCTCGCCAAGGAAAAGGAATTCACGCGATTGCGCGACGAGCTCAATCGCGAGCGCCGCGCGTTGCCCTGGACGCGGGTGGACAAGAGCTACGTCTTCGACGGCCCCGAAGGCAAGGAAAGCTTGGCGGATCTGTTCGCCGGACGGCATCAGCTCATCGTCCAGCATTTCATGTTCGATCCGAGCTGGGAGGCGGCGTGCAAGAGCTGTTCGTTCTGGGCGGACGGCTATGACGGCTTCGTCGCCCATATCGAGCAGCGCGACGTGACCTTCGTCGCCGTCTCGCTTGCGCCGCGCGACAAGCTCGAGGCCTTCAAGAAGCGCATGGGCTGGACTTTCAAATGGGTCTCGTCGCTCGGCAGCGATTTCAACCGCGACTATCAGGTGACGGAGACGCCGGAGGAGAAGGCGCAAGGGCGGGCCTACTACAACTACAGCCTCGGCAAGCCGTTCGGCTCCGAGCGCCCCGGCATCAGCGTGTTCTATCGCGATGACGACGGCGCCGTCTTCCACACCTATTCCTGCTATGCGCGCGGCCTCGACATGTTGAACGGCGCCTATCACTACCTCGATCTCACCCCCAAGGGACGGGACGAGGACAGGTTAGCGTACCCGATGGCGTGGGTGCGGCTTCACGATCAGTACGGCGGCTGAAAGGCCGAGACGCCGGCGCCCGGACGACGCCGGCCGGCGACGCGAAGCGGCTAGGCCGCCGGGCTCTCCGCCTTGCGGGCGGCGGCGGCGGTGATGCGGCGCTTCAGGCGCCGCGCCTCGAGGGTGAGCTTGCTGTTGGGCGTGCCCAGGAGATAGGCGTCGATCCCGCCATTATGCTCGACGGTGCGAATGCCGCGGGTGGACAGCCGCACGCGCACAGCGGTGCCGAGCACGTCGGAGAGCAGCGAGGTGATCTGCAAATTGGGAAGGAAGCGGCGCTTGGTCATGTTGTTGGCGTGGCTGACATTATTGCCGACCAGCACGCCCTTGCCCGTGATGAAGCACCGTCTCGACATGACCGCCCTCGAACAGCAATGACGGCCTCTCGAGGCTCGAGGGGCCGTGCGGGAAGCGGGTTTCTAGGGCAAGGCGGGCGCGCCGTCAAGCCGGACGCGACCGCCCGCGAAACGCCTGGAGCGCCGCTTGGGCGGCCGCGGCGGGGGTGATCGCGCCCGCGGCGACCTGGGCCTCGAGCCGGGCCAGCCGGGCCGCCACCTTGGCGTCGGCCTTGAAGAGCTCGATCAGCCCCTCGCCGATCTCGCTCCAGAGATGGGCGCGCGCCTGCGCGGCGCGGCGGCGCTCCAGCACGCCGCCCGCCCGCAGCGCCTCGATGTGGCGGGCGACAGAATGCCACAGCGCATCGATGCCGCGACGCTCCAGCGCCGAGACCGCCACCACCGCCGCCGCCTCGTCCGCAGGCGGGCGCAGCAGGCGCACGGCATGGCGGTAATCGGCCACCGCGCGCATCGCCGCGGGCTCGAGATCGCCATCGGCCTTGTTGACGATCAGGAGATCGGCGAGCTCGACGATGCCCTTCTTGATGCCCTGGAGATCGTCGCCGCCGCCGGGCGCCAGCAGCAGCAGGAAGAGGTCGACCATATCGGCCACCGCCGTCTCCGACTGGCCGACGCCGACGGTCTCGACGATGACCACGTCGAAGCCCGCGGCCTCCGCCACCAGGATCGCCTCGCGGGTGCGGCGGGCGACGCCGCCCAAGGTGCGGCCGGCCGGCGACGGGCGGATGAAGGCGCTGTCGTGCCGCGCCAGCTCGGCCATGCGCGTCTTGTCGCCGAGGATCGAGCCGCCGCCGCGCTTGGAGGAGGGGTCGACCGCCAGGACCGCGACGCGATGGCCGGCGGCGATCACCGTCAGCCCGAACGCCTCGATGAAGGTCGATTTTCCGACCCCGGGCGCGCCGGAAATGCCGAGCCGCATCGACTTCCCGGCATCGGGCAGCAGCAGGGCGAGCAACGCCTCGGCCGCGGCGCGGTGGTCCGCGCGCGTCGATTCGACCAGCGTGATCGCCCGCGCCAAGGCACGCCGATCGCCGCCGCGCACGCCGGCGGCAAGCTTTTTCACATCGACCGGAGCAGCCCCCATGCGGCGTCAATAGCATGCGGATGCGGGCAACGGTACTGACCACCCTCGCCCGCCGATCTCATCGGCAAGGACGCTCCTAGAGGAACACCTTGCGGACATCGAGGCTCGAAAAATGGTTGAGCGCGGCGAAATTCTTCTCCAGCCAGCATTCCGCGGTGCGGCGGCCGAGCTCCTTGAGATAGAGCAGGAAATCGAGATCGGTGTTCATCTTGCTGGCGACGCCGAGCTTTTCCATGGCGTGCTCGGCCTCGATCATGTGGATCAGCATCTTCTTGAGGCGGCTGACCTCGCGATGCGGGTCATCGGCATCGATCAAGCGCTCGACGAAGGCGATGGCGCGGATCTCGCGCATGAGCGAGCCGTTGAAGGTGATCTCGTTGAGCCGGTTCGTGATCTCGGCGGCGGTGTGCGGGATGCCGGGCCGCGTCAGCGGATTGATCTGGACGATGACGATGTCGCACGAGCCGCAGCCATAGATGAGCGGCCAGAGCGAGGGGTTGCCCATATAGCCGCCGTCCCAATAGGGATCGCCCTCGATCACCACCGCCTGGAAGATCTGCGGCAGGCAGGCGGAAGCAAGGAGCGCATCGAGGGTGAGCTCGCGCCGCTCGAAGACGCGCGCCTTGCCGGTACGCACATTGGTGGCGGTGATGAAGAGCTTGATCGAATCCGGCGCGGTCAGCGCCTCGATGTCGAGCATGCCGGCGAGTACGTCGCGCAGCGGCGACAGGTTGAGCGGGTTGAACTGATAGGGCGAGATCACCCGGCTCAGCTGATCGACGAAGATCGAGGCCGGCGAAGCGTCGATGTTCCAGCTGCCCATGGCGCGCTCGTAGAGCCCGCGATGCACCGGGCTGAGCCAGCCGAGCTCGCTCAGGCGATGCCAGAACCGGTCGAGCTCGGCGCGCGCCCCGTCGGCGCCGCCCTTCAAATGGCCCTGCGCCAGCACCGCGGCGTTGATCGCGCCGGCGCTGGTGCCGCTGATCGCCTCGATGGCGACGCGGCCGTCCTCGAGCAGGCGATCGAGCACCCCCCAGGTAAAGGCGCCGTGGGTGCCGCCGCCCTGGAGCGCGAGATTGACGGCGCGCTGCCCGCCGGACCCGCGCGGCTTGGCCATGCCGGCTATTCCGCCACCGCCGCGAGCGCGGCCGCGCGCTCGTCGGCTTCCTGCTGGCGCGCCCACATGGCGGCGTAGACGCCGCCTCGCGCCAACAGCGAGGCGTGGTCGCCGCGCTCGACGATGCGGCCCTGGTCGAGCACCAGGATCTCGTCGGCCTTGACCACGGTGGAGAGGCGGTGGGCGATGACGAGCGTGGTGCGGCCGGCGGAGACCTCGTCGAGATTGGCCTGGATCTCCTGCTCGGTCTTGGTGTCGAGCGCTGAGGTCGCCTCGTCGAAGATCAGGATGCGCGGGCTCTTGAGGATGACGCGAGCGATGGCGACGCGCTGCTTCTCGCCGCCGGAGAGCTTGAGCCCGCGCTCGCCGACCTTGCTGCGGTAGCCGTCGGGCAGCGACGCGACGAAGTCATGGATGCGCGCGTGGCGCGCCGCCTCCTCGATCTCGCGGTCGCCGGCGCCCGGACGGCCATAGGCGATGTTGTAGCGCACGGTGTCGTTGAACAGCACGGTGTCCTGCGGCACGACGCCGATGGCGCGGCGCAGGCTGTCCTGCGTCACCGCGCGCAGATCCTGACCGTCGATGCGGATGGCGCCGGCATCGACGTCGTAGAAGCGGAAGAGCAGGCGGGCGATGGTCGATTTGCCGGCGCCGCTCGGGCCGACGATCGCCACCCTGCCGCCGGCCGGCACGCGGAAAGAGACGTCGTGCAGGATGGCGCGACGCGGATCGTAGCGGAAGGAGACGCGATCGAAGACGATCTCGCCGCGCGTCACGGCGAGCGCCGGCGCGCCCGGCGCGTCCTCGACCTCGGCGCGCACCGCGAGCAGGCGGAACATCGATTCGAGATCGGTCAGCGACTGCTTGATGTTGCGATAGACCATGCCGAGGACGTTGAGCGGCGTGTAGAGCTGGACCAGATAGGACTTCACCAGCACGAAATCGCCGACCGTCATGCGGTGCGCGGTGACTCCCTGCGCCGCCAGCAGCATCACGCCGACGA
>JBKQTR010000518.1:0-3563 GCA_052143095.1 Allostellaceae bacterium | reverse complement strand
TTGAAGCACGCGGTGGCGGTGAGCTGGGACTATGCCGCGGGCCATGAATCGATCGAGGGATTCAAGGACGGCTTCGCCGCTGATGGCGGCAAGGTCGAGAGCGAGCTGCTGCTGCCCTTCCCGCAGGTCGAGTTCCAGGCGATCCTGACGCAGATCGCCTCGATCAAGCCGGAGGTGGTCTATACCTTCTTCGCCGGCGGCGGCGCGGTGAAGTTCGTTAGAGATTACGCCGCGGCGGGGCTAAAGACCGCGGTGCCGCTGGTCGGCGCCGGCTTCCTCACCGACGGCACGCTGGAAGCGCAGGGCGAGGCGGCGCAAGGGCTGGAGACGGCGCTGCACTATGCCGACGGGCTCGACCTGCCCAAGGACAAAGCGTTCCGCGCGGCGTTCAAGCAAGCGGCGGGCCGCGACGCCGATGTCTATGCGGTGCAGGGCTACGATACCGGCCAGCTGCTGGTCGCCGGGCTTGCCGCGGTCAAGGGCGACACCGGCGCGCGCCAGCCTCTCGTCGCCGCCATGGCGACGGCGGAAATCGACAGCCCGCGCGGCAAGTTCACCCTCTCCAAGGCGCACAATCCGGTGCAGGATTTCTATCTGCGCAAGGTGGTGGGGCTGGAGAACAAATATGTCAGCGTCGCGGTCAAGGCGCTCGCCGATCCCGCGCGCGGCTGCAAGATGGCATAAGATGCTGTCAGCTATCAGCTATCAGCCAGCAGGCGCGCAAGTCGGGCGGAATCGCGTCCGCGCAGACGCCGATGCAATCCGCTTCCGCTGGAAGCTGTCAGCTATCAGCCAGCAGGCGCGCAAGTCGGGCGGAATCGCGTCCGCGCAGACGCCGATGCAATCCGCTTCCGCTGACGGCTGATAGCTGATAGCTGATAGCTTATGCCCTCAAGCCTCACCTTCTTTCTCATCCAGCTGCTGAACGGCGTGCAGCTCGGGCTGCTGCTGTTCCTGGTGGCGAGCGGGCTCACGCTGATCTTCGGCATCATGGGCATCATCAACCTCGCCCATGGCAGCTTCTACATGCTGGGGGCCTATCTCGCTTTCTCGCTGGCCGAGCTCTGCGGCAATTTCTGGCTCGCCCTGCTGCTCGCGGTGCCGCTCACCGTGCTCATCGGGGTCGCGCTGGAAGTCACCCTCTTCCGCCTGCTCTATGCCCGCGACCATCTCTACCAGGTGCTGCTGACCTATGGGCTGATCCTGGTCTTCGAGGAGCTGCGCAGCCTGATCTTCGGCGACGATGTTCATGGCGTGGCCGTGCCGGGCGTTCTCGATTTCTCGATCCACCTGACGGACACGCTGAGCTATCCCGTCTATCGCCTGTTCATGTCGGCGGTGTGCCTCGCGATCGCCGGCGGGCTGGCGCTGCTCATCCGCCGCACCCGGCTCGGCATGACCATCCGCGCCGGCGCGGTCAACCGCGAGATGGTGCAGTCCCTAGGCATCGATATCGGCCTGGTCTATCGCTTCGTCTTCGCGCTGGGCGTGGCGCTTGCGGCGTTCGCCGGCATGATCGCGGCCCCCGTCGCCTCGGTCTTCCCCGGCATGGGCAACCAGATCCTCATCATCTCCTTTGTCGTCGTCGTCATCGGCGGCATCGGCTCGATCAAGGGCGCCTTCCTCGGCGCGCTGCTGATCGGGCTCGCCGACACCTTCGGCCAGGTCTATGCGCCTGACATCGCCGGCATGACGGTTTACGTGCTGATGGCGGCGGTGCTGCTGTGGCGGCCAGCCGGCCTCTTCGGGCGTGCCGGCTCGTGACGCGCGTCCGCCTCGGCCTGGTGCTGGTGGCGCTCGTCGCCGTGGCGCTGCTTGCTTTCCCCGCCATCGCCGGCAAGTTCTACCTGCAGCTCTTCAGCACCATCATGATCATGGCGATCTTCGCCATGAGCCTCAACCTGCTGGTCGGCTGCACCGGGCTCGTCAGCCTCGGCCACTCCGCCTATTTCGGGCTCGGCGCCTATGCGCTGCTGCTGCTGTCGCCGGAAGACGGCGCGGCGAGCCTGTGGCTGTCGCTGCCCGTGGCGGTCGCGGCCGCGGCGCTGGCGGCGCTCGCTATCGGCCTCTTGGTGCTGCGCTGCTCCGGCGTCTATTTCATCATGGTGACGCTCGCCTTCACGCAGATGTTCTTCTACTACGTCACCGGCGCCAAATGGCTCGGCGGCTCCGACGGCGCCTATATCTATGTCAAGCCCGACGCGGCGCTGTTCGGCCTGACGCCGTTCCGGCTCGCCGACACGCGGCATTTCTACTACCTCGTGCTGGCGCTGATGGTCGCGACATATCTGCTGCTGCGCGTCCTCCTGCGCGCGCCGTTCGGCCATGCGCTGCAAGGCATCCGCGCCAACGAGCACCGCATGCGCGCGCTCGGCTTCGCCACCTTCCGCTACAAGCTCGCCGCCTTCGTCATCGCCGGCGCGCTCGCCGGGCTCGCCGGATATCTCGACGCCGCGCAGTTCGGCTTCGTCAATCCCGACCTCTTCGGCTGGCGCCAGTCCGGCATCGTGCTGATGATGGTCATCCTCGGCGGCATGGACAGGCTCTACGGCGCGATCCTCGGCGCCTTCGCGCTGGTGCTGCTGCAGGATGTCCTCGCCGATGCGACGCGGCATTGGCTGCTGCCGATGGGGCTCTTCATCATCCTCGCCGTCCTGCTGCTGCCGCAGGGGCTGAGCGGGCTTGCCGCGCGGCTCGGCGCGCTCAGCCGGCGGGAGGCGCGCGGTGCCTGAGGCGCCGGCATGAGCCCGTCGCCGCTGGTCGAGGCGCAGGGCCTCCACACCTTCTACGGACCGAGCCATGTGCTGCACGGCGTCGATCTCAAGATTGGCCGCGGCGAGACGATCGCGCTGATGGGGCGCAACGGCATGGGCAAGACGACGCTGCTGCGCTCGCTGCTGGGCCTGACGCCGCCGCGGCGCGGCGAGATCTTCATCGACGGGCGCAAGATGACCGGCGCCAAGCCGCATGCCATCGCCCGCCAGGGCCTCGCCTTCGTGCCGGAGGGCCGCGGCATCTTCGCCACGCTCTCCGTGCGCGAGCATCTCGTCATGGCGGCGCGGGCCGGACGCGACGGGCGGCGCGACTGGAGCCTCGCGCGCGTGCTCGCCACTTTCCCGCGGCTCGCCGAGCGGCTCGATCACGGCGGCGCGCAACTTTCCGGCGGCGAGCAGCAGATGCTCACCATCTCGCGCGCGCTGATGACCAATCCCGATCTCCTCATCCTCGACGAGGCGACCGAAGGGCTGGCGCCGCTCATCGCCAAGGAGATCTGGGCGATCCTCCGCCAGCTGCGCGCCGGCGGCCTTGCCGTGCTCATCGTCGACAAGAATTTTGCCGCGCTCGCCGCCGTGGCCGACCGCGCCATCGTCCTGGTTAGGGGCCGCGTCGCCTTCGCCGGCAGCACCGCCGAGCTCACGGCGCAGCCGGAGATGGTGCACCGGCATCTGGGGGTTTAGGGTGTGTTCGCGGAGCGTGTTTCCGCTGGATCGACAAGGTGCGTCCTTCGACTGCTCGCTACGCTCGCGCTCAGGATGAGGTAATTTTCTTTGTGTCATCAATTA
>JBKQTR010000517.1:0-30291 GCA_052143095.1 Allostellaceae bacterium | reverse complement strand
GAGCAGGTCGTCGACGCCGCGGCGCGGCGCGCCCGCATCGGCACCATACTCCTGCCGGCCTGCGACTTGCTTCCCAGCATGGCCGGCGTGACGCTGGCGGCCTCGCGCGCGGCGGCGGCGCAGATGGCGGCGGGGGCGGCGGGGCGGGTTTTTCCCGTGCGCTACGAGCCGGCCCTGCCGAGCTATCCCGACTCGACCGGACCCTTGCGCGCGGCACGCCAAGAGGGGGCGACGATCGGCGTGTTGCGGGCCGGCGCCTTCGAGCTCGAGGCCGTCGACCGCTGGCTCGCTGCGCGCCGCTGCGGCGGCAAGGTCGTCACCATAACCTTGCGCCGCTATGGCTATATGTCGGCGCGCGACAGCAATCTGCCGGCTTGGTTGGCCTTTGCCCGCAGCCTCGACAGGGAGCGCTATTCGCCGGTCTTCGTGCCTGATACCGAGCAATGCTACGACGGTATTCCGGCCGAGCTTCGCGACTTCCCGGTCTGCGCCGAGGCGGCGGTCAATCTCGGCCTGCGCATGGCGCTCTACGAGCGCGCTCACATCAATCTCGGCGTCAACAGCGGGCCGATGGGCTTGTGCTGGCTCAACGACCGCACACGCTACATCATCTTCAAGATGCTGACCGATGCCGTGCCGCAGACGACGCCGGAATACATGCGCCATCTCGGTTACGAGATCGGCGGGCAGCTGCCGCAGGCGAAGCCGTGGCAGCGATTCGTCTGGGAGGACGACGACCGCGATGTCATCGCCCGCGAATTCGCGGCGATGGCGGCGCTGCTCGAGGCTCGCTCGGACGGCCTCGCGGCGGAAGGCAGGCAAGCGCAAGGGGAATGATTAGGCTCGCCGTCGCGCTGCTGTTCTGGATCGCCGTGGCATTGATCCAAAAATTGAACTGGGAGCTGGGTGGCTTCAAGGCGCTGGTGCTGCTGGCGGTGCTGGCATCGCTGCCCGTCATCCTCGCTGTGGCGCGGCGCGCAGAGGGCGATAGTACGGCCGGGCGCGCGGTGGTCATCGCCGCCCTCGCGCTGTTGGCGCTGCAGACCGGCTATGCCGCAAAGGAGCTGCGCCATCCCTCGCTGATCGACGCGGCGACGACAACGCTCGACGCGGGCGATCTGCTACGCCGCGGTGCCAACCCCTACGCGGCGCGGCTTGACAGCTCGGCCGAGAAGGCGACCGGCGAGGCAAGGTTTTCCGGCTACAAATACCTGCCCCTTACCATCGCCGCCTATCTGCCGCTCGGCACGCCCTGGCGGGAGCGCGGCATCGTTGCCACCAACCTTCTGCTCCATCTGGCGACGGTCTGGCTGATCTTCCGGCTGGCGCACCGCATGGCCGGATCGGGCGCTGGCTGGATTGCAGTCCTGCTCTATCTCTCGCTGCCGCTAGTGCCGTTCCAGCTCTTCGCCAAGGGGATCCTGGACCTCGTCGCTGTTCTGCCGTTGCTCGCGGCGCTGCTCCTGGTCGAGCGCGCGGCCGTGCTCGCCGGGTTCTGCGTTGGTTTGTCGCTATCGGCAAAGCTGCTGCCGGGTGCGCTGTTCTTGCCCTGCTGTTTGCCGGCTGGGCGGCGTGCCCGCCTGGCGTACGGGCTAGGTGTGGCGCTCGGCCTGCTGCCGGTCATTCCTTTCCTCGCCTGGGCGCCGACGGCGCTCGCCGACAACATCGTCGTTTTCAACGCGATCCGCCCCGCCGACACGACGAGCTGGCTCATCGCCGCCTTCCCCCTCGCCGCGACCATCGCGCATTGCCTCTTTGCCGCCTTCTATGTTGCGGCTGCGGCCTATATCTGGCGATGCCCGCCGGCTTTCGCCGTCCGCGCCGGGCTCGGTGCAATGCTGGTGCTGGCAGCAATCCTCGCCGGGCCGACGGCGCATCACAATTATCAGCTCTGGTGGCTGCCGCTGGCAGCGGCCCTGCTCGGCGCGGCGCTGGCGCCGCAGCGCTTGCCACGGCCGGCGGTGAGCCGGCTCTAGGTTGTCACGCGCATCCGGGTCGAAGAGGCGGCTAACTCGACCTCTGGCCGATGCCGCAGACCGTCCCAAGACAACGCCATCCCCATATCATCTCTATATCAACGCGTAATTTCGTCGGTCGCGCGCTGCTTTACATAGCGCACTCTCATCGCGAGGAACGGTTCCTCGATCAGCTTATAGCTCAGTGCGGAGATCGCTACGCTCGCCGGGAGGATGACCAATAAGCCCATCTCATATGGTGGCAGGAAGCGAAGGTGCGCGCGTACTGCAACCAGGAAAACGATAGTGTGCCACACGTAGATCGAATAGCTGATCTTGCCGAGGTACGCGAAGGCGCTCGCGAAAGGAACTTGCCATCTCGACCTCAGATAGATCAGCGCAAAGGCGGCGAACAGCAGTCCTTCGACCGGCGGCCAGACGACCCATAATACGCTCCGGCTCACACCATCCGTCGTCACATGGTCAAAATCGTAGTTGAAGAACGAGCGGTCCAGGTGAGCGGTATAGATGACGGCATTCAGCAGGATGAAGGCGAGCAGCACGGTCCACCCAGGAAGCCGCATGCGGCTCGGCCGCATGTATAAGTTGCCGGCAAGCATTCCGATCAAGAAGATGTCGAGCGCACCAAAAATCGAAAAATAGGCGATGTCGTGCGCGGCGCCGTTCAAGAGCCAGACAACCGCCCTTAGGCCGACCAGGCATGATATCACCGCCGGCACATACCAAGGGCCGTATCGCCGCATGAAGATCAGGAGCGCGGGAAACAACAGATAGAATTGCAGCTCAATTGCCACGGAGAAAAGCACGCCGCCGAACACGCCATAGTGAAGACGATAAAGGTTCGAGATCGGCAGGAGCGCCAACAAGAAGTCCAGTCCGGCCGATGTTTCACGCGGATCGGGCGTTGCAAAATATCCCAACGCTACGACGAAGACGAACAGGGGGTAAATCCGAAGGATGCGGTTGAGGTAGAACTTGACCGCGTCGATTTCCTTTTCGTAGGTGATCGCGGCGAGGATCATCCCGCTGATCACCATGAAGAGCGCAACGCCGGTGTAGCCTCGATGAAAGAGGGGCAGCGGAAGCCGATCAGGCGCGGCGCCGATGCTGCGGAACCAAATATCCGCGTGGTACTCGAGCACGGTGAAAGCCGCCAAGAACCGAAGATGATCGAGCTTCGCTACGTATGCGATATTCTTGCTTTGCATCTACCATTCCCGTCCGACCGTCAACGCAAGCTAACCCAGCGAAGCGGACGCGGATAGACCGCTTCGACCGAACGCGCCGGCCTAAACTGCCGACCATTCCTGCGATTGCGCGCGCCCACGAGCATGTCGCCGGCCATGTCGGTCTAAGCCGGGCGCACAAATCCGCGGGCTTCAAGCTCGTACCTGGCCCGCCGCCACAGCCGCGCCAGGAAGCTTTCGCCCAGCTGCCGCCAGCTCGGGACGAGCAGTGACGCCGCGCGATCGATCGGCACCCGGTCGCCGAGGGTTTCGGGAAAGGCCGCCAAGAGATCATAGGCGGCGTCGAGCATGCCGTAGAGGTCGAGGACGATGGCGGTCTTGATAAGCTGATCGGCGGAAGGCGCGAGGAGGGGGCCGGCGGGAAAGCTTTCGGGGGAATTTTTCTCGAAGACGAAATCCCGGCAGAGCAGCAGGTTGAACGTCGACGGCCTGGAGATGCTGGCGAAGCGCGCGGAGGGGCGGCGGAGGTGCCTTGCCCGCTCGGTGAAGGCACGGAACGGCGTCCGCTCGAAGGCAAGATTGAACAGCAGCAGTTTGGCCGACAGCAGACTGCTGTAGCTCGCCCAGAAATGGGTTTGAGGCAGCATCGGGCTGAGGTTGAAATTGGTCTCGAGCTCCACGCCGAGGGTCGCGCCCCGCGCCAGCGTCGCGCGCGCGCCGCGCAGGATCTCCGGCTCGAAGCCTTCGCAGTCTATCTTGATGAAATCGGGTATTGGAACGGTGCCCTTGGCGACCAGGGTGTCGAGGCGGCTGATCGGGACGGTGCGGCGCGCGAGCGTGTTCTGCACCCCGGGATCGAGCGCGTAGCGGGATTGGTCGGCCTGCGGGTAAAGCGAGCTGCTCTCACTGACGCTTTGCACATGAAGCGTTCGCTCGCCATCCTCGTCGCCGAGCGCTTGCGCAAAGTAGCGGCGTCGTGGCTTGGCCTGCGCCGCCAGCGGGCGGATCGCCTCTTCCAGCGCGTCGAAGCCGTAGACCTCCAGCTGGTCGCCAAGCGCCTCCCAGCGCGGATGAATGCCGCCCTGGACGCCGATATCGATGAGCACGAAGGGGCTCGCCAGCACGTGGGAGCGGGCCACCCAGCGTGTAAAGCGCGGCGCAAGATTGTAGAAGAGGTGCATCGATCAAGCTTGCCCGTTGGCGTCGGCGGTTGCCAGCCCGGCAATCGCACGTCGATCATCCGGTGGCCAGGGCCTGGCTCGCAAGGCCGCTCAAGAGATCGTTGAGCAGCATGTCCGTCTCGATGTTGCCGGGCCCGCCGGCCTGGCAGAGGCGCTTGAAATGCTGGTATTCCGCCACCCAGGTCGGGTCGGATTGGATCAGCGTCGTGGCTTCCTCGGGCGGCCTGCCGCTCGGCAGCACCCGCGTGCGGCGGGTAAAGACCGACGGGCCCCATTTGCACAGCGATTCGATGTGGGCGCTGCCGCGCTCGCCATAGACGTCACAGGTGAAATGGTTGCGCCACGACAGCAGTGTGATCTCCATCTCCAGTATCGGCGTTCCCCGCGCGCCGAAGGTGATGTGATCGAACGCCCGATTCTCGAAGCGGTCGGCGGACCAGACGGCGAAAGGCGCGTCGAACGTGCCGAACCAGAAGAGGGCGGTGTCAAGCAGATGCGAGCCGAGGTCGGGCAGCACGCCGGCGCCCCGGTCGCGCCAGGGCGAGTTGCGCACGTCGCGGGCCGTGCCGTTGCCGTAGAACAGGCGACAAAGATAGAGGCGTCCGAGCTCGCCCGACTCGATCGTCTGCTTCATGCGCACGAAGTGCGGCTCAAAACGATGATTGTAGGCGGTGTAGCAAACCGCCCCGGACTGCTTTGCCGCGGCGCGCAGCCCGTCGAGCGCCGCGGTCTCGGCGGCAAGCAGCGGCTTCTCCACCAGCACATGCTTGCCGTTTTCCAGCAGGTAGGTGAGAAGCTCGAGCTTCGCCTCGTCGGGCGTGCAGACCAGCGCGGCATCGTAGGACCCAAGCGGCACCTGCTGCACCGAGCGAAAATCCGCGCCCTCGATGACGGGATCGACGGTGGCGACCGCATCGGCGCCGGCGACCGCCCGGCGCTTGCGCCCCTGTATGCCGAGGCCGACGATGATGACGCGCATGGCTGGCGGCCTTCGCCGAATCAATGCCGGTAGTCGGCTCGCTTCTCGAGCGTCTCGATGCGTCGAATGACGTCCATGCGCGACACCGGCAGATTGCCGTCAATCTCGCACTCGATCGCCGCCGCGAGCGAGCCCAGCACGGTGGCGGCAACCTCATTGCCATCGGCGACCATCGACAGGGTTGCATAGGCGAGGAGCGCGTCACCCGCGCCCACCGCGTCCACCACCCGTTCGACGAAGCTGTCGACGACAAAGAACGAGCGAAGGTCGTTGCCCTTGCCCGGCCGGCAGGTCAGGACGCCGCGGTCGCCGAGCTTGAGGATGACCATGCGGCAGGCCGCCTGCTCGTGGAGCTGCGCCGCGAGCGGTCGCACGCCCGTGTCCTGGTCGGCCATCGAGAAGCGGGCCTCGCGCTCGTTGGGTGTGATGAGGTCAAAGTCCTTGAAGTCGAGGATGTTGCCCCAGCGACTGGCGACCTGGCTGTCGGCGACGCGGACGGCGCCGTGCGGGATGGCATCGATCAGGCTGGGAATCGTGCGGCGATTGAAGATGCCGTGACGGAAATCGCTGAACACCACCGCCTGGGTCGGTGTCTTTCGGAGCTGCTCGGTGAAATCCTCGAGAATGTGGTCGGAGATCGAGCGGTTGTCGAGCGTGTCGACCTTGAGCAGCCGATAGTCGCCGCAAACGAACGCGTTCTTCTGGGTGGTAGGGCGGGTGCGGTCGATGATCGGCTTTACGTTCACGCCGAGCTTTACCAATCCCTCGAGAACGAATTCCTTGAGCGCGTCTTCCCCGAGCATCGTCGAGAAGGTGACCTTGGCGCCCGCCGACGCGAGATGCGCTGCGACGATGGCGGCGCCGCCGACGAAGTCCTGGCGGCTGTCGAAGCGAACGCTGGCGGTCGGCGTCTTGGTCATGCCGCCGATCATCGTGGTGTGGGTGAGGCTGTCGACAATGGTATCGCCGACGACGTGGACCTCGATGCCGGTGAACTTCTCAAGCACGGTGCGCAAGCGTTCGAAGCTCAGCCCCTCCGCCTGCATCAGCATGAGCAGCTTGTCGATCGAGATGTTCGGCGGTCCCGACTCGATCAGCGCCGAGGAGGAATAGACGATGTCCCCGGGGGTGAACAGGATCTCGCCGCCGTAGCTCTCGATCGTCTCGACCTCCTGCTGCGTCTTGGGATGGAGGCCGTTGTTCTGGTACTCGTAGCCTTTGGCGAAGAAATCGGGTTGGATGCGGGCAAGGTTGCCGATCGGCGTCGGTTCCTCGTCGATGATGACGTAGTCGACCATCTCGAGCGCCGCGAGATTGAGCGCGCGCAGCTCCTGCGGCACGAAGGGGCGGTAATGCGCCTTTTGGATGTGCTTGTCGGCGGTGAGGCTGGCGATCAGGATGTCGGCCTTGCTCTTGGCATAGAGCAGGTGGCGGATATGGCCGGGATGCACGAGATCGAAGACGCCATGGCACATCACCACCGTCCGCCGGCGCGGCCGCGGGCCCACCTCGCGGACGAGCTCGTCGACCGATTTGACCTTGTAGGCGTATTTGTCGGAAATCGTGTTCATGCTGGCTGCTTCGATCCCAGATAGTCGAACCAAGTGCGGGTAGCGCGCGCGATCGACTCCGGATCCCAGAGCGGCGCATCGCGCCATTTGTCGATCTCCGCCATCATCCGCCGCACGCCCTCGTCGAACGGGATGCGCGGCTGCCACCCGAGCTCGCTGGTGATCCGCGTGATGTCCGCCCAGGTCATGTCCGGCTCGCCCGGACGCTTCGGGATGTAGGTGACGGTGCCGCCGATCAGCTCGACCAGGCGGTTTACCGATTGCGGATTGCCGGCGCCGAGGTTCCAGACGCGGCCGGCGACGGGGGTCTCGGCGGCCAGCAGGAAGGCCTCCGCCACGTCGCTGGCATAGAGAAAGTCGCGGCGTTGCGAGCCGTCGCCGACGACGGTGAAGGGCTTGCCGGAGAGCTTCTGCTTGAAGAACACGCCGAAGACCGCGCCATAGGCGCCGGTGGTGCGCACCCGCGTGCCGTAGGCGTTGAAGATGCGGATGGAATTCACCGGCAGCCGGTAAACTTGGTGCCAATGAAAGGCCGCCTGCTCGCCCTGATATTTCGACAGCGCGTAGGGGTATTGCGGCGCGATCGGATGATCCTCCTGCGTCGGCGTCGCCGCCAGCCCGTAGCATGAGGAGGAGGCGGCGTAGACGAGCTTCTGCACGCGTGCCGCGCGCGCCGCCTCCAGCACCCGTACCGTGCCCTGGACGTTGGTCGACATGTAGTCGGTGGGGCGCTCAATCGACGGCACGATGTCGCCGATGCCGGCAAAGTGGAAAACGTATTTGGCGCCGGCGAAGATCGGTGAGTCCGGCTCGATGTCGCGGATGTCGAGGCGCTCGAAGGCGAGATCGGCGTTGCCGCCATGATGCGCCAGATTGCTTTCGCGGCCGCCGACGAGATTGTCGATCACCCGGACGCGGATGCCGCGCGCCAGCAGGCAGTCTACCATGTGGCTGCCGATGAACCCGGCCCCTCCGGTGACGACGGCGACTGCGGGGGCCGCCGTCATTTTGCCCCGATCCGCTTCATGGTGCGGACGTTGTAGTACCAGTCGTTATCGAAGCCGTTGTCGAGCAGGTGATTGCGGAAAGCGCGGGCGATGTCGCGCACCGCATCCTCGATCGTGCGCCGCGGCTTGAATCCGAGAACCCGCAGGATCTTGTCCGAGTTCACATGATAGGAGCGGTTGTCGTTGGACGGCGTCGTGACGATGTCGATCTTGCCCTTATCCGGAAATTCCTCGGCGACGATCTTCTGAACCATGAGCGCGATATTGGCGATCGAGTGGTTCTCGAAGCCGATGTTGAAGACCTCGCCATGGATCTTCTCGTGCGGCGCCTTCAGCATCAGCTCGTAGGCGTCCACCATGTCTTCGATATGCAGGTTGGGACGCATCTGCATGCCGCCGAAAACGGTGATCACGCCCTTGTTGACCGCGTGGTTGGTGAGAATGTTGACCGAGAGATCGAGGCGCGTGCGCGGGCTATAGCCGCAGACGGTTGCCGGCCGGATCGTCACGGCGGTGAAGTCGTCGGATTTGTGCTTCCACAGCAGCGGCTCGCACATGCCTTTGAACTTGTTGTAGAGCGTGAGCGGTACCAGCGGGTGCTCCTCGGTCACTTCCGGCGAGTTGCTGACGCCGTAGACCGAGCTCGAGGAGCAGTAGACGAACCGTCTCACGCCGGCCTTCTTGGCGGCGACGACCATCGGCTCGAAGCAGTCGTAATTGATCGTCTTGGACAGGTTCTCGTCGAGCTCGAAGCTGGCGTCGTTGGAGATGCAAGCAAGGTGCAGCACCGCGTCCTGGCCTTTGAAGGCCTCGGCGAGCTTCGCCGTGTCGCGGATATCGCCCTTGATCACCCGCAGCTTCGCGTCGTTCGGCAAGCGGCAGCCGAAGAACAGCGTGTCATAGACTGTGACGTCGTAGCCGGCGGCGAGCAGGCGCGGCGTCAGCACATGGCCGACATAGCCGGCCCCACCAGTAACCAGAACCTTCTGCATAGCGGTGTCAGTTCTCCAGGGTTCGACGAAGCATCGGCGTCAGGCGGCGCCGCGCCGCGCGGTCTGCCGGCCGGTCTCGATCGAGAAGCCAGCGGCTTTGGCATCGCGGTAGAACATCTCGACCGTCTCCAGCGAATAGCCATCGAGATCTTTGCCCACCAGCGCCAGCTTCGCCAGCACGTCATTGGTGACGGTGATGATGTGGCAGCCGATTGCATCGGCTTGAAAGATGTTGAGCAGCTCGCGCGGACTGGCCCAGATGAGTTCGGCGCGCGGACGCTGCGCCAGAAGCTTCACCGCCTCCGTCATGAGCGGGACGGGGTCGCGCCCGGTGTCGGCGATGCGGCCGGCGAATACCGAGACGATGGCGGGGGTCTCGGGGGCCAGGCGATCGGCGATGCGGCGTACCTGCTCGAGCGTCATGACGGCCGTCACGTTGACCGCAACCCCGGCGCGCGACAGGCCCTCGATGACGGGGCCGGTGAACTCGCCGCGGGTATTGGTCACCGGGATCTTTACATTGACGTTCTTTCCCCAGGACGCGATGACTTTCGCCTGCGCCGCCATCTCTGGCAGATCGTCGGCGAATACTTCAAAAGAGATCGGACGATCGGGGATTGCCGCAAGTACCTTTCGAGCAAAGGCTTCGTAATCACTCACGCCGGCTTTGCGCATGAGCGTCGGATTGGTGGTGAATCCTTTGATCAACGGATTGGCATACATGCGCAAGATGCCGTCGTAATCGGCACCATCGGCGAAAATTTTGACGCGAAGCTGATCCACTGTACTCATATCGCTTCCCCCAAACCCCCACGAATAAATCGTATACCAGTCAAGGTTAACGGATTGTATACCAGTCGAGCCTTATCCAAGCAACAAGCCAGGGTGCGGCAAGTTCAGTTCCCGCCAAGGATGATCGCGGTGGCCTCGGCCAGGGAACCGACGGTGTAGTTCGCGCTGTCCGGACGGCACCCGCGATAGCCGAGATCGATGAAGATGGTCCGGCATCCCATCGCCTGGCCCGCCGCCACGTCGCTCTCGCGGTCGCCGACCATGATGCTGCGTGTGCAGTCAATCCCCAGGCGCGCAGCGGCGCGTCGGAGCATGCCCGGCAGCGGCTTGCGGCAGTCGCAGCCGTCTGCTTGGCGGTGGTAGCAGACCTCGATGGCGTCGACCGGCAGTGCCGCGGCGAGCCGGCGATGCATCTCCTCGACCACTTCCCTATCGACGAGCCCGTTGCCGACATCCGGTTGGTTGGTGACGACGATCAGGCTGAAGCCGGCGGCCTTGAGGCGCCGCAGGCACTCCGCCGCGTCCTCGTAGAGGCGAAAATCATCGAGATGCCGAGGCGCAAAGGATCTTCCGTCGCGAAACTCCGGGATGCTCAGCACCCCGTCTCGGTCAAGGAAAACGGCGCGATTCGCCGTGGCCCCAGCTACCATTTCGTGCTGCGCGACTGCAGCACCGGATGCGACACCAGACAATGCCACACCACGCCCTGCATGCCCTCGGAAAGTGGCGTGACCCGGTCGGGATTCACTGGCGGGATGACGACCACGGCGTCGCCTTGCTGCGCCGTATAACCGGTACTGCGCCCGACGATGCCGAACACTTTGGCGCGGCGCTCCTTCGCCAAGTCGATGGCGCGCACCAGGTTGACGCTGATGTTGCGCTCGGCATCGCCGCCGCCGACGGAAAAGATGAGCAGCGCGTCCTTGTCGCTGAGGCGGCTCACCTCGAGCCAGCCGGTGAATACCGTCTCCCAGCCTTCGTCATTGGTCCGCGCGGTGAGCTCCGATACGTTGTCGATCGGCGTATAGGCCTCGATGCCGCAGAGCTTGCGAAAGTCATTGACGGCGTGGCTGCAATTTCCCGCGCTGCCGCCGACCCCGAGCAGGAACAGCCGCCCACGACGCTCCCGCAGCTGCGCGAGGGCCTGCGCGATACGCTCGATCGCCGCAACGTCGATCCCAGCGGCAATCGCTTGAATCTCTGAAAAGAACTGCCGAACGTGATCACCCATGCCCGACGCCCGTTTGGAGCCGTGACGATCAGGCTGAATACCGTATGGCCGGCGGCTTTGCAACGCTGCTGACATGGCCGGTTGACCGGCCGGAGGCGCAGCTCGATGTCGGTTCTGAAGGGAAGACGGCGACGATCGACCGGGCTCACCCGCCGCCGGCGAGCGGCTTACGGTCGATGCCCAAATGGCTGGTATACGGTGCCGACGAGCATTCCCAGGGGCAGCAGAGCCGCGATGAAAGCGACATAGAACAGGCACGCCGCGGCCAGGACGAGACGCCGCAGTCGGCGACCGCCGCTCCGGCGCGGTGGGGATTGTGCCGCTTCCGCGCCGCCAGCCGGGCTCTCTCCCGGAGCGCGGACGACCGAGGTGAAATCGACGAGCTGAGCCGCATTCCGGGCAAAGTGATGGCCGCTTTGACAGGCCGCGCCCGCGTGATCCACCGTGAGGTCGTCATGGCAAACCGGGCAGACCGGCGACGGCGCTTGCGCGACGGCGGCAGGCTTGGCGCCCGGCTTGCGCAATCGGAATTTGACCCGGTCGCAAACCAGGAGGCCGACGACAGGAATGACTCTCAACGGCTCCAACACGCGGCTGCAGACCGCCATCCACGAGGCCGGCGCGACATAGGCAAGAAATTCGAGCGCCGCGCCGTCATAGAGCTGGTGCTCGATGATGAAGCCCGCGCGGGCAAATTCGCGCCGCCAGAACGAGACCGGCCGCGTATGGTCGGCGCCGATCGGCGCGCCGCGCTTGCCGAAGAGACGCATGACACGCTGGCGCAGATGCTCGACCCACAGGCTCGTGCCGTTGGGCGTGGCGATAAGGCAGATGCCGCCTGCCTTCAGCACGCGAAAGAACTCGCGGAGCACGACCGCGGGGTCCTCGACATGCTCGATGACTTCATGCGAGGTGATGCCGTCGAAGACGCCGGCGGCGAAGGGGAGGATCTCGAGCGCCGCCTGGTAGAAGTTGACGCGCCGCGCTTCGAGATCTGCTACCGCCCCGGCCAGAACGACCGAGGAGATGTCGATGCCGTGCAGCCGCAACCCGGGTGCGAGCCGCGCCAGATTCCGCGTCTCGATGCCGGTGCCGCAGCCGGCGTCGAGGAGATCACCCGTCATGCGCGCGGGATCGTCGAGCAGCGTATAGAAATCGTTGCGAATGACGTCGGCCAGGCCGCATTCCCACAAGACGCGGAGATTGTCGGCATGGGCGTCGTGCCCGCTCTGGTCGCGGTGCAGCGCCTCGCTCGCCGCGCGGTAGGCGGAAGTCTTGCCCGTGACGATGTGATCCGGCATCAGCCTTCAGCCAATTCGGTTGCCGCTGGTTCGCAGGGAGCGTCCAAGGACGCGGCCGACTATAGCATCTTTCGTTTCGCCACGTATAATCCGCCGCGCGCAAACGGCCGGGATGGAGATGGGCACAGTCGTCGGCATCGCAGGGATGACGCATCTCGGGATCAACACCGCGGTGGCCATGGCCGCGCGCGGATTTCCTGTGCTCGGCTATGACGGCGATGGCGCCCTCGTCGGGCGGCTTCGCGCGCGTCAGATGCCGGTCGTCGAGCCGCAGCTTGACGAGTTGCTTGCGGCCAACGCGGAGCGCATCGATTTCACCGCCGAGGCCGATGAGCTGCGACGCTGCGACATCGTCTACATTGCCGCCGACGTGCCGACGAATGACCGGGGCGAAAGCGATCTGGTGCCGATCACGGCCTTGATCGACCGGGTGAGCCAGGCTCTGCGCCAGGATGCTCTGCTGGTCATCCTTTGCCAGGTGCCGCCGGGGTTCACGCGCGGTATCGACACAGTGCCGGCGGAGAGATTGTTCTATCAAGTCGAGACGCTGATCTTCGGGCGCGCGGTGGAGCGCGCGTTGCATCCCGAGCGCTTCATCGTCGGTTGCGCCGAACCGACGCGTTCACTGCCGCCGCAATACCGCGCGCTGCTTGAGGCCTTCGGCTGTCCGGTCCTGGCGATGCGCTACGAGAGCGCCGAGCTCGCCAAGATCAGCATCAATTTTTTCCTCGTGTCTTCGGTTACCACGGCGAACGTCCTGGCCGAGCTGAGCGAGTCCATTGGCGCCGATTGGACGGAGATCATACCGGCCCTGCGGCTCGACAAGCGCATCGGGCCGCACAGTTATCTCAATCCCGGGCTCGGCATCAGCGGCGGCAATCTCGAACGCGACTTGCGAACGGTGCTGCGTATTGCCGAGGGGACTCCGGTGGACGTCGCGGTTGTGAAGGCGTGGATCGCCAATTCGCAGTACCGGAAGGAGTGGTGCTGGCGCGTGTTGCGGGATCGCGTGCTGGCGAAGCGCGCGTCGGCGCGGATCGCCGTGCTCGGCTTGGCGTATAAGGAAAACACCCATTCGACCAAGAATTCGCCGGCTCTCGCGCTGCTGAGCCATCTCGAAGGCAGCGACGTGCGCGTGCACGATCCCGTGGTACCGGCCTCCGTCGTGCCCTTTGCCACCGGGTGCCCGGATCCGATCTCCTGCGCCACCGGCGCCGACGCGCTGGTGCTGGCGACGCCATGGCCGGAGTACAGGGGTATCGCGCTCGAGGACCTCGCGCGCGTCATGGCCGGGCGCATCATCATCGATCCCTACCGCCTGGTGGATGGCCGGAAGGCCTCGGCCGCAGGCTTCGAGTATCACGCGCTGGGCGCACCCGCCCTCGCCTCCAGGACGGATTGACCGCGGTGCTGCAGCATTTGAACAGCGCGCCGCTGCCGCCCAAGCGGGTCGTGGTGCTGGGGGCATACGGCTTTGTCGGCAATGCGATCGCGGCACGGCTGGAGAAAGACGGCGTGTCCGTGTTGCGTCTCGGGCGCGGCGATGTCGATCTGCTGGCCGCCGATGCCGCCGGCCGTCTTGCCGCGCATCTTCGGGAAGGCGACGTGCTGGTTGCCGTCGCCGCGTTGGCGCCGTGCAAGAATGCCGCAATGCTGCGCGACAATGTCATCATGGCCGCGGCCATCGTGGCGGCGGCAGGCGCCGTACCGTTGGCGCAGGTGATCAACGTGAGCTCGGATGCCGTCTACGCGGATTCCGACGTGCCGCTTACCGAGGCGTCGACCATGGCGCCGCAATCGCTCCACGGCGTCATGCATCTTGCTCGCGAGCTCATGTTCGCCAGCGAGGTGACCGCACCCCTGGCGATGGTGCGGCCGAGCCTCATCTACGGCGCCGGCGATCCGCATAACGGGTATGGACCCAATCGTTTCCGCCGGCTCGCGAATAAGGGCGAACCGATCATCCTCTTCGGCAATGGGGAGGAGCGGCGCGATCATGTCCTGATCGACGATGTCGCGGAGCTTGCCGTGCGTGTGATCTACCGCCGCTCGACGGGCGCGCTCAACATCGCCACGGGGGTGGTGGCGAGTTTCTGGGCGATTGCCGAGACGGTGCTGCAGCTTGCCGGCAAGACGGTACCGGTGAAGCAGGTGCCGCGCGTCGGTCCGATGCCGCATGGCGGGTATCGGCCCTTCGACGTGACCGCCTGTCGTCTCGCCTTCCCGGATTTCACGTTTGTGCCGCTCAACGAGGGGCTGGCCGCGGCGCAGCGGGCGGAAGAGGCACTCCTGTCCGCGCGATACGGGAAATAAGGATGCCGCCGTGGCCCGCCGTCGGAATGCATCAGGGTCTGGCGCGGAGCCCACGTTCCCATCTAGGTCCGGTGATTTCAGCGGCGCAGCCAGGCTTGCGAGCTCATGCGCTCGCGCAACAATTCCGCCAGCGAGTGGTCGAGCGATGCTAAACCGGGATTTCTTGAAACAGCGTGCGCGGTGCTTGCCGCGTCTATTGCGCATGCTCTTTTGCCTGATGGCGCTCCCGGCAAGCGCATGCGATTCAGTCTCGGTTTGGATGTCCGGCGTCGACCGCGACACCTACACCTGGGAGCCGCTGGCGGGCACGACACACGAGAACGCTGTGGACAAGGATCTCAAGGAGTGCGAAGTGCCGGGCGGCGAGGCGGCCGGTTCAGGTGCGGCGACCGACAGCCCGACGATATCGATCATGAGGTCGGAAGGCTCCACCGCGGTTGCCGCCTGTATGGCCAACAAAGGATACCGCAAGGCCTATGCGTCTCGAAGCGGCTGGTAAGGAGGCGCGCGTCGGCGGCCTCGAGCCGTCGGTCTAGAAGCCCGAGCCGAGCGTGGTGGCGATATCGCCGATGTTCTTGAACACGAGCGTCACCAGCAGTGTCGAGCCGGGTATGGCGTCGCCGCTGTGGATGCCGGCCTCCTGGAACGTGGTTACGACGGTGAGGCATTCGTCGCGGTAGGTGAGTGAGACGATTTGATCGAGAAACTCGGATGTGCCGACGACCGTGCCCAGGGTCGTGGTCGGCGTCCCCGAGAGGTCGTAGACCCCCGTGAGCGACAGCGACCAGTAGCGCGTGAACGCCATCTGCAGCGAGGCCGAGATCTCCTTTATCTTCGCCAGGCCGAGCGCGTTGGGGATCTGCGCAACCTGGAGGTAGCTGGTGCTCATCCGCAAGCTGTTCGGGCCGAAAGAAGCGGCGGCCTCCTGGCTGCGCATGGCGAGATCGTCGTAGCCGAGCCGGAAGCGGTAGGTGAGATCGAGCAGCGGCGCCGGCGAGACTGTCACCTTGCCGACCACATCCGAAAAGTGATGCTCGAGGCCGGAGCCCGGCGCAAAATTATTGTCGGTCTGCAGCGCATAGCTCTGGCCGATAAGCAGCCGCGTAAAGCCGCCGCCATCGCCATAGACCCCGGTGCGCAGCCCGTAATCGACACGCTGGCCGCTGTCGACGCGATCGAAGCCGGGCCAGCGGTTGCGCACGAAGAGGCTGGTGTCGTCGAACACGAAGCCTTGGCCATCCTCGTTTGGGATCGTGCCGGGATTGCCGCCGTTGGGCGCGGCGGCCACCATGGCGACCGGCTCGATGATCTCGCTGTATCCGTCGGCGCGCCTCACCCAGGGGTAATGCCAGTTAAGGGCGATCTGCGGGAACACCCGGCCGACCAAAGCGCTCTCGGTGCCGCCGGTGGCGAGCGGCAGGTTGTCCGATTGGTAGCCGTCGGTGCGGAGCCCGACGGTGAGCCCGTACTGGCCGCCGATGGAATCGGTGAACGGCAAGCGCCACTCGCCGCCCGCCGAGGTGCGCCGCGTGTCGATGCCGCTCTCGCGCATCAGGTTCATCGCATTGCCTTCAAGCGCCAGGCGGCCGCCGATCGCATCGGGCTGGCTCACCCACTGGTAGTCGGCAACCGGCGCAATGATCGGCTCGGTTTTGTCGGGAACGCCGACTTCCAGACTTTGGAACCCCCAGGCGTTGATATTGCCGTAGCTGCGCTGGCCGAAATTCTCGGCGTAGAGATGGGTCGTCAGGAAGTCGTAAGGCGACGGCAGATGATAGCGCAGGAGATAGGTCGGATCCGACGCGCGGTCGACGTCGATCCCGGTGCGCGTGTTGTCGTCGACGTCGAACTCGCCTTGGACATTGATGTTCCAGCGCGTGCTGCTGACGCGCTCCGGGTCGATGTCAGTGTAGGCCACGCTGTCGACCGTGACGCTGTCGTCGGTGATCAGCTTCGCGTTGGCCCAGCGCTGGCGATACTCGCCGCCGAGGAAGGTGCCGCCCTTGGTGTAGTAAATCGGCGTGATGGTCGCATCCGAATCCGGCCCTATCACCCAAAAGTAGGGTACGCCCAAGCGATAGCCGTTCGACGTCGAGCTACCGAAGGTCGGCGCGAGGAACCCGCTGGCGCGCTTCACCGAGGGATCGGGATGCGACATGTAGGGCGTCCACAATATGGGAATGCCGTCGATCTCCAGCACCGCGTCGCGGTATTCGATGATCTCCAGCTGCTTGTCATGGATGATATCTTCCGCCTTGATCTGCCAGACCGGCGGCTGCGTCGGGTCGTCGCGGCACGGGTCGCAGGGAGAATAGACGCCGCGGCGGATCTCGGTGCGGTTGCCCTGGACGCGCCGCGCCGTGTTCCCGGCCATGCGCGAGCGGTCGGCCAACAGCATGCGGACATTCTGCAGGAAACCCTCGCGCATGTTGTCGTGCAGCTCGACGTAGTCCGCGAAGACGATGTCGCCGCTCGGCTGCAGCAGAACGACATGGCCCGACGCGGTGGCGGTATCGGTGCGCTGGTTGTAGGTGACGGTGTCGGCAAGCAAGGTCTGATCGCGCTGCGTCAGCTCGACATGGCCCTTGGCGACGATGAGGCCGAGATCCGAATCATATTGTACTTCGTCGGCGCTGAACACCACCGGCGGCTGTTGCGTGGCGGAGGGTTGCGCGGCGGGCGGCTGTGCCGCGGGCGGTTGCGCGGCGGGCGGCAGCGCCGCAGGCGGCAGCGCCGCAGGCGGCAGCGCCGCAGGCGGCTGCGCGGCGGCCGCATCGCGTTCGACCGCGGCCAGTGGCAACGGTGCCGCCGCCAGAAGCGCGCCCAGCCAGAAGGCCCCCCCGTGGCGCATCCGGCTCAGCCGTCCTCGAGATGCAGCAGCAGGCTCGCGCCCAGCAGCCAGCTCACCCCCGTCGGCGTCCAGGCGGCGAGCGAGACGGGAATGGTCGCGGCGAGCCCGAGAGCGAAGATGACGTTCGACAGCAGGTAGAGCAGGAAGCCGCTGATAATGCCACCGGCAATCATCAGCGTCGTCCCGCCGCGACGCTGCATGCGCAGGCTGAAGGTCGCGGCGATCAGCACCATGGCGGAAAAGAGGAACGGCAGCGACAGCAACCGGTTGAAATAAAGGCGGTGGCGTTGCGCGCCGAAGCCGGAGCTCTCGAGCAGCTGGATGAAGCCCGGCAGCTCCCAGAACGACATGGTCTCGGGCGAGGCGAAGCTCTCCTGGATCTTGGTCGCGGTGAGATTGGTCGGCACCACGACGTGCTGAAACGGCTCCGGCGGCTTGCCCGGACTCCAGCGGATGCCGTCGGTCACCTCCCAGCTGCCGGATCGCAGCACCGCTCTCTTGGCGTCCACCCGGCCGACGAGCTGCATGTCGTCGAAGGACAGGATCATCACGTCCTCGAGCTCGGGGTGCTTCGGCAACATCCGCTCGGCATGCACCACGGAGTTCTCGCCGTTATTCTCGCTTTGGCGCAGCCACAGCCCCGAGCGCGACAGGCTCAGCTGGTCGCCCGAGCCGCGCAGGATGCGGCTCTCCAGCGCTTCGTATTTCGACTGCAGGATCGAGGCAATCGGGTTGAAGATCGTCACCGCGACGATGCCGACGAACACCGCGCCGGCGAGCGGGGGCGTCAGGAACTGCCACACCGAGACGCCGGCGGCGCGGGCGACGACCAGCTCGTTCATCCGGGTCATGCGCCAGAATGCCATCATCGTCCCGAACAGGATGGCAAAGGGCATGATCTGCTGCGCCATATGCGGTTGCTTCAGCGCCGCCATCTCCAGCAGCACGAGCAGCGTCGCTTCGGGCCGAGAGCCGCCGCGGCGGATGAGCTCGATGTAGTCGAGCAGAAAGACGATCAGCAGCATCGCCAGGAAGACGCTTGCGCACCAGACGAAGAACTGCGCGACGATATAGCGGAAGAGCGTTTTCCAGGGCGACATGATCTATTCCGGCCGGCGCCCTATTGCCGGCGCTACGAACGGCATGATACCCAGGTCCTGGCGCGGGACGTAACGAGTGGTCCGGTTCATGGCGGCCGATTATAGAAGCGCCGCGACGGCGGAGCATAGCCCGGATTTCTACCTCGCTGTGCGGCCGGTCCCGTGCCTGCCGCGGCCGGCGCGGCGTCGAACTCTTCGGCGCCGGGCTGCAGGTGGTAGGTGATGGAGGAGGAGGAGGGCTGGCGGGACCTCGGTAGCAGGTCGCGATATTGGAAACCTGCTAAGGCGCAATCGTCATCAAGGCTTAAGACCGGATTTGTGCCGGAGATGCCGCCCAAGAGCGCGCGGGAACGCTCGCAAGAGCTTGTCGATCGGTGGAACACGCCGTTTGACCTGCTCGAAAAGAACCGGATGCACCAGATCGAGCGAGCGCGACTCATCGACGACAGGTAGGCTCGCATCGGCGGATCGAACGTACACCAGCGTATTCTGCTGATACCACCACGCGACCGCAGGGTTCCCCCAAATGAGCGGACGCACGGCATCGACAGGAACATACCCATGGCGACGGAAGAGCGCGCGCCACCAGTCCTGCCACTGTTCATTGATGTGACCTTCTCCGCTTTGCCCCGGAATCGCCGCCGAGAAAAGAACGGCGGGAGCGGCAGTGGTGAGCATTGCGATGAAAGGTGCTGCGCGGTCGAGCGGCAAATGCTCGGCGACCTCCAACGACACGGCGAGGTCGAAGGTGCCGCCGAGATCGGCAGGCGCGGCCAAGTCAACCGCCTGGAACCGGTCCAGTGGGATCAGCAAGCGGTCGCGCGGCACGTGGTCACCGTCGATCCCGGTATAGCGCTTAACACCGGCCGCGGCGAACTCGGCCAGCCAATTCCCGGTGCCGCACCCAACGTCAACGACGGATCGCGGATTGAGCAAACGCATCAGCATCGGCACGATCGCCGCAGCCGAACTCCGCGACAGATCCGCCATGCCATCGTAGAATGCTGTGTCGTACATGATCGCGAGTGCTGTGTCTGGAACACTCAGATGGGTTTCACGAGGGTCTGCCGGGGCATCGGTTCCCAAACGGCGTTTACTCTTGGGACCGGAGCTTATCCGACATTCGCCAGATGACCGAGCATCAGCCTGAACTCTAGCATTCTGCCGGCGTGCGCGAAAGCCAACAGGCGGCGCGGCTTTGGACGAGCAGCGCTGCTGTTCGCGGCGCGGGCGGCCATGCCGGTGCCGTTCTGCGACACCTTGCCGCTTTTCGGAGATCCCGATCGGACCCGTGACTACCGGCGGCGGGCACGGCACGTCATAGTCGCGCCATGACCGTGCCCACCTCGCTGCTCTGGGCGGTGCCGTTTCTCGGCCTGCTGCTCACCATTGCCTGCGCGCCGCTGCTGGCGCCGCCGCTGTGGCATCGCCATTACGCGTGGTGGACGGCGCTGTGGTCGCTTGCCTACATCCTGCCGGCAACGGGCGTCGACGGGCCGCGGGCGGTGCTGGACGCGGTGCTCGAGACAGCGCTGCTGCACTATCTCCCGTTCATCCTGCTGCTCGGCGCGCTGTTCGCCGTCGCCGGCGGCTTGCGCGTCACCGGCACGCCGCGGGGCGGCCCCCTGGTCAATACCACGCTGCTCGCGCTCGGTGCGCTGCTGGCAAGCGTCATCGGCACCACCGGCGCCGCCATGTTGGCAGTCCGGCCGCTGGTCCGCGCCAACCGCCACCGCCGGCACCGCCGGCATGTCTTCGTCTTCCTCGTCCTGCTGGTGGCCAATGTCGGCGGCGCGCTAACGCCGCTCGGCGACCCGCCGATCTTCCTGGGCTTTCTCGCGGGCGTCCCGTTTTTCTGGCCGCTTGTCCATCTCTGGGCGCCGACCGCGCTCGTCGCCGGCGGGCTGCTCGGGAGCTTCTACGCGCTCGACCGCTATCTCTTCCAGCGGCACCGCGGCGGCGACCCCCCGCTGCTGCCGGAGATCGAGAAGCTCGGCCTCGAAGGCGGTGTCAACCTCGCGCTGCTCGCGCTCATCGTCGGTGCGGTGCTGTTGCGCGCCTTCTGGCACCCGGCGGCGGGGCTGACACTGTTCGGTTTCCGCTGGGATGCCGCCGCCATTGCCGCTGATGCGCTGCTGCTGGCGGCGGCGCTGTTGTCGCTGGCGCTGACGCCGCGGCAGACGCGCCGGCGCAACGATTTCGCCTGGGCGCCGATGACCGAGGTGGCGATCCTCTTCGCCGGCATCTTCATCACCATCCTGCCGGTGATGGCGATGATCTCCGCAGGACCTGCCGGCCCGGCGGCGGCGCTCTTCGACCGGCTTATGAGCGACGGCGTGCCGGACGACCGCTGGTTCTACTGGGCGACCGGGCTGTCCTCCGCAATCCTCGACAATGCGCCGACATATCTCGTCTTCTTCGGCTTCGCCGGCGATGATGCGGCGCATCTCACCGCGGCGGTGCCGCGCACGCTCGCGGCGATCTCGGCGGCTGCGACGTTTTTCGGCGCGCTCACCTATCTCGGCAACGCGCCCAACCTGCTGATCAAGCGCCTGGCCGAGCAGCAGGGCATCGCGATGCCGAATTTCTTCGGCTATATCGGTTGGGCGCTCGTCTGCCTGCTGCCCTGGCTGCTGCTCGTCCAGCTGATCTTCTTCGCCTGATCACCAGAGGCCGGGGATGAGCCCCGCGGTGCGGCGGGCGTACTCGGCGTAATCGGCGAAGGTCGCGCGCAGCACGCGCTCCTCGTTGCGCAGGCGCAGCAACTGAACCGCGAGATGAGTGAGGAACAGCAGCGCTGCTGCCCAGCTCCAATACGGCAGGAAGATGCCGATGATGGCGATCTCCTCGGTGAGGTAGAGCGGATGGCGGACGAGGCGATAGGGGCCGCTGGTAACCAGGCTGCGCGCCTCGGACATCACGCTGAAGGAGCGGCCGAGCCGGTTGAGCACGAGGAGCGCAAGGCCGTTGCCGAGGAAGGCCAGCCCGGCCGAAAGGAAGAGCAGCGAGGTCGGCGCCGGATCGAGCCGCGGCAGGAACGGCAGGGCAAAGAGCAGGGTCACCGCCAGCAGCGCGGTGAGCCGCGGCATCAGCCCCTGCGCCTTGGCCACCGGCCGCGAGCGGATGAGCGTCAGCCAGGCGGCGATGACGAAGAACGCCAAGGTGAAGAACCGCGACAGCATGTCGGCGATCTCGGCCAGGCTAAGCGCGCCGGCGGCGAGATCGATCTCGCCGGCGGTTTTGACCAGGCCGATGGCGAGGTTTGCGGCCAACACCAGGAACCACACCGTGACCGCGCGATGCGCCATCCACTCGGGGAGTCCCGTCCCGTAGAGCGCGCGCCGCAGCCGGTCGCCGATAACCGGCGCATCGGCGTCCATGGCCATGAGCGGTCTCTCCGACATGCCCCGATCTCCTTCGGCGCCCGCAAGGCGTGACTGGGAAAACGCGCCATGCTTGAGTAATGCCGCAGCATTGTCAAAACATATCGCTGCAAACGCGCCAAGCATTTTATGAATTACCGAAGAAATTCTTGACGATCACTTAAGATTTCGCGGGCGCGCCGCGGCGGCGGCTCAGCCGCCGGCGAGCGCCTGCTCGAGATCGGCGATGAGGTCCTCGACCGCCTCGATGCCGACGGAAAGCCGCAGCAGGTCGGGCGGCGCCGGGCTCTCCGGCCATTCGATCGAGGCGCGGTGCTCGATCAGGCTCTCGACCCCGCCGAGCGAGGTCGCGCGCTGCCACAGCCGGACGCGCGCGGCCGCGGCAATCGCCGCCGCCTCGCCGCCGGCGATGCAGAGGCTCAGCATGCCGCCGAAGCCGCTCTGCATCTGGCGCCGGGCGATGGCGTGGCCCGGCGCTGTGGCGAGGCCGGGATAAAGCACCGCGCGGATGTGCGGGTGGCGCTGGAAGTGCTCGGCGATCGCCTGCGCCGAGCGGCAGGATTGGCCGACGCGGAGATAGAGCGTGCGCATGCCGCGCAGCAGCAGCCAGGCCTCGACCGGGCCGAGGATGGCGCCGTTGCCGGCGCGCAGCGCGACAAGGCGCTCCCAGAACGCGTCCCGCCGCGCCGTCACCAGCGCCCCGGCGATGACATCGCTATGGCCGTTGAGGTATTTGGTCGCGGCATGCATGACGATGTCGGCGCCGAGCGCGATCGGCTGGGTCAGCACCGGCGTTGCCGCGGTGCTGTCGATCGCCAGCAGGGCGCCCGCGCCGTGCGCGATCGCCGCGGCGGCGGCGATGTCGGTGATCGCCCATGTCGGGTTGGCCGGTGTCTCGAGCCAGACCAGCCGGGTCGCGCCCGGCCGCATCGCTGCCCCGAGCGCGGCGAGGTCGGTCATGTCGACAAGCTCGACGACGAGGCCCCAGTCGCGCGCGGTGGTGAGCAGCCAGCGGCGCAGCGCCCAGTACATCACCTGTGGCGCGACCACGCGATCGCCGGGCTTCAACGCGAGAAACACCGCCGTCGCCGCCGCCATGCCCGAGGCGAAGGTGAGGGCGGCGGCGCCTTGCTCGAGTCGCGCCAGCAGCGCCTCCGGCTGGTCATAGCCGGGATTGTCGGCACGGCCATAGACGCGCCCGCTGCGGTACTGGTTGTCGGGGTCGCGCTGGTAGGTGGCGGCGAGATGGATCGGCGGCACCACCGCCCTGGTCGTCTCGTCGATCCAGCCCAGCGCCTGCGCCGCCAGGCTTGCCGGATGCAACGCTTTGCCGTCATCGCTCATGCCGTCCTCCCGCCGCGTCTTGCCGCGGCGCCCGCGGTCGAGCTAAAACCATCGCCGTCCCGCCGCCAAGATGTTTGCCGCATGCAGCGTCTCCGCCCGCTTCTCGCCCTGGTGCTGCTCGCCTCGATCCTGAGCGCCGCGGCGCCGCTCGCCGTCTTCAAGAAATCGGCGCTCACCATCGACACCGCGGCGGGGCCGCAGCGCTTCGTCATCGAGCTGGCGCTGACGCCGCAGGAGCAGGAGCAAGGGCTGATGTTCCGCCGCGAGCTGGCGGCCGATGCCGGGATGCTGTTCGATCTCGGCACCGTGCGGCCGGCGCTGTTCTGGATGCACAACACGCTCATTCCGCTCGACATGCTGTTCATCGCCGAAAATGGCCGCATCGCCGACATCCATGAGCGGGCGGTGCCGATGTCGGACGCGACGATCCCGTCGAGCGTGCCGGTGCGCGCCGTGCTCGAGCTCAACGGCGGCACCGTCGCGCGCCTCGGCATCAAGATGGGCGATGTCGTCCATTACGCGATCTTCGGCACGGGCGATGCCGGCTAGGCGAACGCCCGCAGGGCGTTCGTCCGCGGCGCCCGCCAGCGACGACACTTCGCGTCGCGCTAGCGCTTGCGCGCCAAGGTGATGCCGTCGGCGAGCGGCAGCAGCGAGAGATCGATGCGCTCGTCGGCGTGCAGTTTCCGGTTGAGCGCGCGCAGCGCTTCCGTGTCGGGGTCCTTGCGTCGGAGATCGGCGACCCAGCCGCCCCACAGCACGTTGTCGATGACGATGAGCCCGCCCGGCCGCAGCAGGCGCAGCGCGCGCTCGTAATAGCCGTCGTAATTCTCCTTGTCGGCGTCGATGAAGGCGAAATCGAAGGTGCCCTCCTGCCCGTCGCCGAGCAGCGCGTCGAGCGTCGCCAGCGCCGGGGCGAGGCGCAGCTCGATCTTGTCGGCGACGCCCGCCGCCGCCCAATAGCGCCGCGCGACGGCTGTCGTCTCGGGATTGACGTCGCAGGCGATGATGCGCCCCTCCGGTGGCAGCGCCAGCGCCACGGCGAGCGTGCTGTAGCCGGTAAACGTGCCGATCTCGAGGCAGCGCCGGGCGCCGAGCAGCCGGGCCAGCAGCGCCATGAGCTGACCCTGGTCCGGCGCGATCTGCATGCCGGCCCAGGGCAGCCGCGCCGTCTCCTGTCGCAGCTTCAGCAGCACCGGCGCCTCGCGCGCCGAGACGTCGAGGATATAGGCGTCGAGCTTGTCCGAGAGCTGGATGTGGCGCTTGGTCATGGGGTCCTCGTCTCGCCGGCGGCGGCGATCCTGGCTTGCGTTGGGCGG
This sequence comes from Allostellaceae bacterium, assembly GCA_052143095.1. Classification (GTDB taxonomy): domain Bacteria; phylum Pseudomonadota; class Alphaproteobacteria; order ATCC43930; family CGMCC-115725; genus DAHUYF01. The sequence goes on along the minus strand of JBKQTR010000517.1, from coordinate 5,764 downwards.
CGAGGGAAGGGGCGCCCGGCGGCGGCTCTTGCGCTTTTGCCGGCGGGCGGATAGAAAATCCTCGGAAATCGAGGATTTCCGCGGATTTTCGGGGCGTAGCTCAGCCTGGTAGAGCGCCAGCTTTGGGAGCTGGATGCCGGAGGTTCGAATCCTCTCGCCCCGACCAGCCCGAGCGGTGAGGAGTGCCATGGCGCTTGCGCGCATCTACCAGCCGGCCAAGACGGCGATGCAGTCCGGCCGGGCCGAGACGCATCATTGGGTGATCGACTACGAGGCGCCGACGGCGCGCGTGCCGGATCCGCTGATGGGCTGGAGCAGCGCCGGCGACACGCTCAACCAGGTGCGGCTGCGCTTCGATACGCAGGCGGAAGCGATCGCCTTCGCGCAGAAGCACGGGTTCGACTACACCGTCATTCCGCCGCATCAGCGCAGTTTCAAGCCGAAATCCTACGCCGAGAACTTCCGCTACGACCGGCCGAGATAGGCGCTCGCCGCGCCGCGCCGCGCTTGCTAGACTCCGGGCTCGGGAGCGCCCTTAGCTCAGCGGATAGAGCAGCCGCCTTCTAAGCGGCAGGTCACTGGTTCGAGTCCAGTAGGGCGCGCCAATTAAATCAAAGAGTTATGGTGGATTTTGGGAGGGCGGAGAGCCGATAATTCGGCGCCTGGGTAACACTGGCGGTAACAGAAACGCCTAGCTGCCCTGCACCAATGAGGGAGCGAACGCCATGGCGGACATCACTTCGATCACTGGAGACAGCCCGGAAGCCGTCGCGCTGAGGCTGTGCGAAATGGTTATATCGGATGGTCAAAAGCCGGCCGGCGCCGACGCGATCAAGAAGTGGCTGCTGGACACCTATGCCGAATGCCTGCTTGCCGTGACGAACCCAAAACGGACTCTAAAAGTCGGCTCTAGCTCGCGCGCGGATTGACGGAGCATTGAAAGAAAAGCTCCGCCGGCGCGCAAGTCCACCGGCCGCCCCTAGGCCCGTCCGACCCCTGACATCGCGCTGGGCGCCCCGTCTCCTTGGGCATGTAGTGCCGCCGACCAGGGGCAATAAGATCTGGTGCCGGCGAGCCGGCCAACGCCAAGGGTGACGCCGCCGCGGCAGATTGAGCAACAGCTCCGGGCGAGGCGTCGCACAAAAAAATGATCACGCACCCCTCCATCGGGACCAGCGAGAGACGAAGGCGCCTACCGGCACCGCAAGCCTGAGTGCCGATGCTACGACTGCCGCTAGTGGCGCGCCGGGTTTGGCTGCCCGGAGCCGACCAGCGGGGCTCCCTGACTACCCCGTCGGCCTAAATTAATCCTATGCTCCCTCGCGAGTTTTCCCATAGTATTCCACAGAGTTGTCCACATGAGCGGGAGGCTCAGATGTGGCTCACGTTTGCCGCGGCATTGGTCGCGACGCTCCTGGTTGTCGATGTGGTTCTCATGCATGGAAGCTGAGCGCGGGGTTACACCGCAAGCGTAGTGTGAGCCACAAAGAAAAGCCCCGCCGGGGTGAGGGCGGGGCGAGTCCAGAGTGGCCACCGGGAATGGCGCGTGGTGGCCGCCATTTCAAAAACACCGCGCGGCCGGGCGGGGTTCCTGACGGGCCAGCCCTCACCCTGGTTCGTCGCCGACCCGTCGCAACAGCTGGCGGACCCGCGCGTAGGTCGCGTCGATCGGCGGCCGCGGCAGCGCGGCGGCGCTCGCCTCCATTGCGTGCCTCTCGCTCGCCCAGGTTCGCACATAGTCGGATAGGGTAGGATCGGCGAGGATGGCAGCGACCACCCGTCCCTCGACACCGGGCGCCGGCGCGGTGTTCTCGGCCGTCGAATCCATGTGGACAGCTTCCACATAGGCCATCGCATCGAGGATAAGTTCGGGGTCTTCGCGACGCAGCACCATGCGATCTCGACCGACTTGGGGCGGTTTTGACCCTACCAAGTCCCATTGGCGCCGAGGTCGGACAAAGAAAAGCCCCGCCGATGAGGGCGGGGCGTGAGTCGGGCAAACACAGTCCGGGCGGCGCGTCAGGTCTCGCCGCGCAGAAAAGGGAGCACGGCGTTAGGCGACATGTCGACTCGACCCGCGACGCGATCGCCTGGCTGGCCACCCCGAGCGAGGAATTTCCGGTGCGTCTCGCTGAGAAACTGAAACCAGGGATGATCGGACGGGTAGTGTCCTTGCGTGAGCGCCGCGGCGAGATGCCGTCCCGTCATGTCGGTTATTCGCACGTTCTCGTTGCCCGGTCCGAACGGTTGAATGACCGGCGTGATGTCCATTTTGTTTTTCCTCCTGTGAGGCGGCGCGTCAGCCGGCCTGCTCGACTACCAAAGAGAGGCCCTGCCATGGGGGCGGGGCGAGTGTGTCGGCGCGTCAGGTGGCTATTAAGGCCGCCACCATCATCAACAACCCAGCCAGGAAAATGGAGATCGTGAGTACCCAGTCTTCGATCATGCGGTTGCCCCCGGCGCCCCACGCAAACTAAAGTCGCTCGCATTCGAATCCCCTGGCTGGTTCCGTCAAGGTATTTGCTCGGACGTGGAACGGGGACGAATCGAAACAGGAACAAACCAGAATCAGTCTATCGAACCGCGCGACTGCGATGGAAAAATTGCGCTCGATTCGCTATGCCCGGGATTGTGGCGCGGCTGCTGCCCATACCGGAGATTTTCGGGGGTAGAGGAACCTGGCAAAGAAAAGCCCCGCCGGTGAGCGCGGGGCGAGTCCTAGAAGAGGCTACCACCGAGCACGGTGGCCACCATCTCAAAAACAAGGCGTGACCGGCCCGGGTTCCTGACGGAGACAGCAGCGTCAGCCGGCCGGCAGCTTCGCCCGCGGATGCGCCTTGTCATAGACCGCGATCAGCCGCGGCGGCGTCTCAGTCATAGGGGTTCAGCCTTTCTCGGTTAGTGACACGAGAAGCCTGGACGGTATTTGCGACAGAGGAAGGCCCTTAGCCGTCAGTATCCGCTCCCATGCCCGTTGCGGCGAAATTTTCTGCCGTCTCGCCCATTCTTGGATGCTGTGGCATTCATCAGGGGCGATCGCCTCAAGCGTCGCGGCGAGCGCGCTGCATTTATCCAATTCGCCGAGATCGTCAAATTCCTTCATGCTGCGCCTCCCTTCACCAGCCGCTCGATGTCGGCGAGCAGGATCATGAACGGGTCATCCTGCTCGCATCCGTCATAGTAGATTTCCGCGATCGCGCGCGCCTTGAGCGCAAGATCTTCCATTGAGCGCGACTGGAACCGCTCGGCCGCTTCGAATACGCCCATTCGGCGGTCGACAGCGGCTCTTGCCTTCGCCCGGTCTTCCTCGTCGCTGAGCGGTATCCTGGCGAATGTCCTGTTGTAGTGATCGCGCATGGCTCGCTCGGTATCGAGCAGCGCGACCAGCTCGGGCGAGGCGGTCATGACGCACCATCGCTCGGCAAAAATTGTTGCAAGTCGTTCCAGGCAATGATCATGCCGGCGACGTCGAAATCAAGCCTTTCGAGCTCCAACCCACCGTCAGCGGTTCTGACGCCATCGATGATCGTCTCAGCCGCTAGGCGCATTCGCGCCAGCGAGCCCGTCAGCGTCCTTGCGGACGTTCCCGGCGCCGCGAAGCATCGGGTCGTCTGGGTCGCTTCGATGATCGGACCGCCCGCGCCCTCGTCTGGCTCGGCCTTGCGGAATGCCACTGGCGCGACGGCGAGCCCGGGGCTCTTGTCTACCGTCGCACTGAGACCGGACGCCGTGCGCTTAAAAGCATCGCCGGTGCCGCAAAGTCATGGGCGCGATAGCCGCCGGGCAGGCCAGGCTGCGGCCGTTCCTGGCGCGACTCCGGCCGCGTCTCGGCCATCAGCCTTTCTTACGGCCCTTGGGGCGCGAGCCTAAAGTCGGCCCCTCTTCAGCGCGCCGCTTGTGATTGGCAATCCACGTTTCGGCATCCGCCTCGCTGGCGAAGCTCGTAACGGTCGTGGGATGGGTGTCAGGGATCGAAATCTCGACGCCGAATGTGTTGCCGACGCGGGGGACTACCCGATAAACGGCATCGGCGTGCGGATGTCTTTTTTCCATTTTGGCGCATTGAAAACGCGTTTAGGTTAGTTTTGGTTCCAAGGTGAGTTTGCTACCGATGCCGGATTGCTCATCGACCGGCGCCAGCACCGCATACGGAGGCCCGTGAGAGGCCACCGCCGGCCAGCGCGCGCGGCGCTCATAGGCGGCCACGGCTGCGCCAAATGACTCGGCACCAGCCCCTCGCTATCCTAGGCACCGACCAGCATGGGAGCGAATGCCATGGGCTTGGGAACTATACTCGTCATCGCCGTGCTGATCGTGCTGCTGTTCGGCGGCGGGCTCGGCTACCGGCGGCGCCGGTATGGCGGCCATCCGGGCAGCGCCGATCCCAAAGTTGCCAGCGGCGGCAATTTCATCTGGATCATTTTTGTCATCGTTATCCTGCTCGTCCTATTCGGCGCCTACGGGCACTACAGCCACTGGGGCTGGTGACCGAGCCCAGCGCGTTCCACTCGCAGAGTAGCCATCTCCGGGCACCCCGCGGTGCCGGACACGCGCCAAGTCGCGCATGGCGCGCCACGGCTGGCGGGCGCTAATATACCGAAAGCGCGGCACCATACTGTCGACAGCCGGTAGCCGTTCGTTTAGCAGCCTACGGTCGCACCTCTTGTGAAGTGCGGCTGGTTTCGGATTGTCAACGCGCAAAATGAAAGCGGGCGGGTGTTTTTCCCGCCGGCTTTACAAGGCAAACAAACCGACTACACCGCGTAGCGCCAGCCCTCCGCGGTAACTTCAAAGATGGTCTTGTCTGCCAGCCGGGCATCCATGTCATCAAGGATCTGAAGGATATCACGCACCTTGATGTCGTCCTTTAGATGCTCACGGATCAGCATCCGTAACAGCCGGTCCGCTGGCCCTGAAATTCTGTTCTCCCCTTTTTCCCATCTAGCCACCTGTTGAGCGTCATAACCCACCAGTCGCGCCAACTCCGATTGGGTCAGATCCATCTGGAGCCGCAGAAACCGCAGCTCCTTGCCTGTGAGAATCTTCTTGCGCTCTAATCCAGGGCTGGGCTGCGTGCGCCGTGAGATGCGCGCGTCGGGACGGCATCTTTTGGCGCTTGTCGGAACTTTCGCCGCCGGGCAGCGGTAACAGAGGCTCGCGCGGATGAATGCACCGGGCTGCGCTCAATGCGCCCCTCCCGCGAGAGCGGCGAGGAGCAGGAAGGCGATGCCAATACCTGGCGCTATCTACGAATCAGCGAAGCTGCTGGCCTTGCTGCAGGCCAGCTGGCTCGTCCCGATCGACCAACTGTGGCCGCTTGCGCAGGCCATCCGGCGCTGGCGAGGGCGCCGCAGCAGCGACTACCCCGGGGGGACGGAGCTCGTCCTGGCACACCTGCTGTCCGACCAGGTGACCCCGGAGGAAGCCTTCGAGCTTTTCCAGAGGTGGCAGGACCGCTTGCTGGAGCTGACGATGCATATCCTCGCGCTCCGCCGTCCCGGTCGGGCCTGGCGACCCTCCGTCCGGTTGGCCGGGCGCGAGAACCTCGACGCCGCGCTGAGCCGGGGAGCCGGCGCCATCCTGTGGATGAGCGACTTCATCTACGCGCCGCTCATCCTCCAGCGCACGCTCCAAGAAGCCGGCTTCGAACAGACCCTGCTCTCGCGGCCCGAGCATGGCTTCTCGGTTTCGCCCTTCGGCGTCCGGTTCCTTAACCCGCTGTGGCAGGCCGTCGAGAACCGGTACCTGGCCGAGCGCGTCGTGA
>JBKQTR010000516.1:0-9765 GCA_052143095.1 Allostellaceae bacterium | reverse complement strand
TCCCGGTCCGCCACGTGATCCTCTGCCGGACCGGCCCCTGCGCCGCCGGCTCAACCTTGCCGGAGTCGAACGCCTTGATCGAGATCCCTCTCTTGACCGCTCGGCTTTGAACGATGTCGACGACGTTCTTGAGTTTGAGCTCATCGTCGGAGACGATCGTGATCTCTTTGGGCGTGTTCTCGATCGACGTTTTCGAGTTTTTGAAATCGAAGCGGCCCGCAATTTCCTTGCGAGCCTGATTGAGCGCGTTTTCGAGCTCTTGCTCGTCGATGCGTGAGACGACGTCAAAGGACGAATCCGAAGGCAAAGTTATTCTCCCGCGAGCGAAAAGTCGCGCTCGACGACGTCGCCGCTGTTGCCGAGCTTGCCGACGCTCTGCCCGTTGACTTCAACGTCGACTCCGCCGGCGTTTCCGATTCTCACCAAAGCTTTATTTCCATGAAACGTTCGAACAGTGCCCTGGGGGAACTCCCCTTCCATCACGCTCTGCCCATCGACCAGGACCCGCAGCCAGGACGTTTCCGAGAGTTTGAGCGTCAGCGTCTTGGTCATTTTTACGGCTGCTGCCGTCATCTCCGGCGAGGGTGCAGCGCTTGGGAGGGCGCGCGCGTCGGCCGCGACCGCGGCGCTCGGTGCGAGCGGGGTGTTGGGAGCGGCCGGGGCGCTCGGAGCGACGATCGCCGCGGCCGCCGTCGGCGGTACCGCCGGCCCCGCCGAGGCCGATGCGACCGGGGCGGCGCCGACCGGAACCTTGTTCCGTCCGGCGACCTGCAACGAGTAAAAGTTATACAGCACCGCGCCGACCAGCACAAGGGCTAAAGCAGCTGCGGCGTACAGCATCGGCGAGGGGGTCCGGCGGCGCTCGCCTGTGTCGCCGGACGGCTCTCGAGCCTGGCCCGGGGCCTGGGGCGGCGCCACGGGAGCGGCACCCGATCCGGTCTCGCTGAAACGCTGAACCGCGCTCTCGGGGTCTAGTCCCAGGAAGCGCGCGTAGGTTCGGATGAAGCCGCGGGTGTAGACCGGTGCGCCGATCGCGGACCAATCTTCGTTTTCGAGCGCCTGAAGGTAAACGGAACGGATATGAATCTGCTCGGAGACGTCGGACAACGACAGCCCACGCGCCTCTCGCGCGGCGCGAAACTCTTCCCCGAGAGCGCGCATAATGTTTTCTTAGCGTCCGTAGCGGGTTATCCTGTACGAGCACCGTGACACAATCTAAGACTCGAGTGATAGCGGCGATGAGCGGTGGAGTCGATTCCGCCGTCGCCGCGGCATTGCTCGCCGAGTCCGGCTACGACGTCATCGGCGTCACGATGAAAATGTACGTTCAGACCCGCGCCTCGCACGCGAAATCCTGTTGCGGGAGCGACGACTTCGACGACGCCCGCCGCAGCGCTTCGGCCATCGGGATCCCGCACTACGTCCTCGACTTTGAGGAAGCATTCCGCGGCGCGGTCATCGAGCGCTTCGCGCAAGAGTACGCGCTCGGCCGAACGCCCAACCCGTGCGTCTCGTGCAACAACTTCGTCAAGCTCGGGACGCTGCGCGGCTATGCGCACAAACTGGGCGCGGCGTACGTCGCGACGGGGCACTACGCGCGACTCGAACAACGTGCTGACGGGCCGCATCTCTTCCGCAGCGGCGACGGCAAGGATCAGTCGTACGCGCTCGCAAGCTTGCGTGCCGATCAACTCGACGAACTGCTGCTCCCGCTCGGCGGAATGACAAAAGATGAAACGCGGGTGCACGCGCGCCGCTTCGGCTTAGCGGTGCACGACAAGCCCGAGTCGCAAGACATCTGTTTCGTCGAAGGCGGCGACTATCGCGACGTCCTCGAACGCGTCGCGCCGGCGCACGCCGCAGCAGGGACGTTCGTTACCTCCGACGGCCGGGTCGTCGGCGAACACGATGGAATCGTGAACTACACGGTCGGTCAACGGCGCGGCCTACCGGCGAGCGATGGGGCTCCGCGCTACGTCACGCGCATCGATGCCGTGAGCAGCACGATCGTGATCGGCTACGAGGATGAACTGTTCTCGTCAGGGCTCATCGCGGACGACGTCAACGTCATCCGCCCCGAAGCATTTGCCGGCGAGGGCGTGCGCATGCGCGCTTCGATTCGCTATCGCGCGCGACAGGCGGGCGCGACGGCGACGGTCGAGGACGGCCGCGTGTTGCGGCTGCATTTCGATGAACCGCAACGAGCGGTCACGCCGGGACAGCTCGTCGCGCTCTACGCACCGGACGGCGAAGAGGTCGTCGGCGCCGCCACGATTCGGGAAGCGGTATAACGACTAGCTCTTCTCCGGAGCGTCCGGCGGCCAGAGCTCGCCGACGTCCAGTTGCCAGTCAGGGAAGAGCTCCGTAACGCGAAGCACGTCGCCGTCGTGCAGGATTTCGTCTTCGCGCCCGTTTCGCATCACGACGACTTCGTGTACGTCGGGATCGACGTAGACGCCCGCCACCGAGCCGAGCGAAAGAAATTCGCCGATCTTCTCCAGCATTTCGCGGCGACGGTCGGTCGAGGAGCGGACTTCGACGACGAACTCCGGCGTCGCTTGCGCATACGAGCGGGGGAGCGAGCGCAGCCGCTCATATGACGTAAAGGCGACGTCGGGTGCTCGAAGGTCGCCGTTCGGCAAGACGTAGCCACCGTCGGCGCCGGTCACCCTGCCTAGCCGGCGCTGCTCGATGTAGGGCGCAAGCCTTACCGCAAAGCGCACCGCGATCTCGCTCGACCGCGGATCCGACGGGCTCATAACGATGACCTTGCCGCCGACCAGCTCCATCTGATGGTCGGGGAAGGCAGCCTGCAGCTTCTCCAAATCGTGCACGCCGAGCATCATCGCTCGCTGATTATACCGCCGCGTTGCAAAGATGTGAACTACGTTCGTTTCGCAGCTGCGCGCTCGGCGCGAACCCGCTCGATCTTCTCGATATCGAGGATCTCGCCGCTGTCGCCCCACAGACCGTCCGCGACCTCATCGACCACAACCGTTACGTTGGGCCGGATCCCTTCACCCCCCATGCGAACGAACGCATCGGTGATGTCGCGGATGAGCTGTTGATGCTGTTTGCGGGTGAATGCGCCTTGGCAGAGCCGAACCGAGACGAACGGCATTACAAGGGTGCTCCGCCAAATTTGCTGACGGCGACCCAGTAGTCTTTGGCGGGATCCCAGCGGACGACGATCCCGTTGTTCACGGCCAGACCCCGCTGACTGCCGTCGCGAAAATCGTAGATCCCGTACGCGCCCGCCCAGCCGTGCAGATTTTGAATGTAGTCTTCGATCTGCGCGGAGGTCGCGTCGAGGCCCAGCTTGTTGAGCGCCGCCACCATGATGAGCGCGGGATCCCACGCCGCTAAGAGGCCGATGTCGGGGTGCAGGCCGGCCGCCCGGGTCGAATTGACGAACGTTCGGACGGCATTTTTCAGCGGGCCGTTCGGAATCGCGTCAAGCGCGACACCGGGCGGACCGGTGAAGTACAGCTCTTTGGGCATGACCGAACTGAACTGCTTCATCTCGTCATAGCTCAAGTTCGCCGTCGTCGTCGACATGGGAATAGTGAGGCCGACGTCGAGCGCGCCATGGAGCACCGTCCCGAACGGCGTCCCGGCCGCGTAGACGATCAGCGCTTGCGCGCCCGAAGCCTTGATGCGCGACATCTGCGCGTCGACGCTGACGTCGCCGAAATTGAAATGCTCGTGCGCGGTGAGCGATACGCCGGCGTTTTCCGGCAACGCGAGCAACGCGTCGGTGTTACGGTCACCGTCTTGTCCGCTCGCGTCGGTCGTCGTAATGAGCGCGATCTTCTTCCAGCCGCGCTCGCGAAAATACCGGATGTTGACTGCGAGCAGATCCTTGGTCGAAATGTTTCCCGAGAACATGTAGCTGCCCTTGGGCGGATAGATCGCAGAGGAAAAGCAGTAGTCGACCGGACCGTCTTTCACTAGCGGCAGCATCGCGCCGCACATCGCCGCAAGCGTCGAGCCGAGCATCAGCGGGACATGTTTCGCGATGACGCCGTTTAGGAGCTGCACTGCGACTTGCGGGTTGCTTTGATCGTCCTGCACGTTGAAGTGGATGGGACGCCCATGGATCCCGCCGGCCGCGTTGACGTTCTTCTCGACGAGCGCAAGCGCGGTCGCCTCGTTCTTCCCGAGGAAGGCCCCGATCCCGGTCAGCGGGATGATCACGTTGATCTCGTAGGTATCTGCGGCAGTCGCCGCGCGCGGGTTCTGCATAACCGCCAAAGCGAACAGCAGCCCGCCGATCAAAAACCGCTTCACAGTGGCCTCCCTTCGAGCACGTTTCTGCGCACCGCGGCAAGCGTTGCCCTTACCGCGTCCATGTAGGATCCCTTCATCTCTTCTCCGTGCTGCTTCTCTTCCGGCGAACCCGGTTGAACGCCCGGGATCACCACATTGAACGTGAACGTCAGGAGCAAGCCGCGATCAGAGTCACTGATGACATTCGTGATCCACCCCGCGGCGCTGCCGCCTGCATCTTGACGCTCGAATAGGACCTGTATTGGCGGAGTAAAGCTGACGCGCTCGGTAAATCGCTCGCCCCGCGCCACAATCTCGCGTATCAATCCGCCCTCGAAACGCTCGACGACGGTGCACGCTTGCATCGCGGGGACGAACGGCAGCGCGTTCTCCGCCTTCATCACCAGGCCGTGCCACACATCCTCTCGCGTGAGTCTGGGATGCGCGTCCGGCGGGTTCACGTCGACCGCTACGGAGAGCGCGTACACGTTAGTGGATCGTAGACCGCGAACGCCAGCGCGAGCAGCGCCGCGCCCAGCAGCCACCCGCCGAGGACGTCGGTCGCGTAGTGGACGCCGAGGGCCAGCCGCGACCAGCTCACTCCGAGGGCCCACAGTGCCAAGAGGGCCGCGAGCGTCCCGCGCCACGGCTGCGGCAAGTCGCTCTTCCATAGAAAGTAGGCCCACAGACCGTAGACGACGACCGCGTCGGTTGCGTGCCCACTCGAGTACGAGAACGACGTCTCGTGATCCCAGACGGACTGGCCGGGGCGGGGGCGGTGAAAGAGATCCTTGCAGACGTCGCTGATTTTCCAGGCGAGGAGATTCAGTGCGACCGCGAACAGCACGCGGCCGCGCCACGCCGGATAACGCCAAGCGACCAGCAACGCGACGACGGCGATGCCCGCAAGCGCCGGCAACAACCCCGACTCCGTCAAGACGATCGCGAGCGGCGTCGCCGCACCCAACCAGGAGCGAAAGGATCGATCGATATCGCCCGGCGGCTGCAAGCTGACGATGGCGCCCAATTGGACGTAGAAAAACGCAAGAATTGCCGCAATCAGGAGGCGGCGCAGGCGAACGCTAGGCGCCGGCTGCGAAGAGGTCTTGCTGGCGATCGTTCTTGCCCAAACGTGGGGCGATCGTTTCGAGCTCGCCGAGTCCGATCAGGATCCGGCGCGGCTTCGTCCCTTCGTGCGGCCCGACGACCTTGAACTCCTCAAGCTGTTTCATCAAGCGCACCGCGCGAGGATGCCCGATCGAGAACTGCGACTGCAATTGCGCCGTCGACGCATAGTTGGTCTCGATGATGAACTTGGCCGCTTCGTAACACAGAGGATCGGCGTTCTTGTTCTCTTCCTCATCAATCGGGACGACCTCGACGTCGAGCATGTTTTCGGGCCGGCCTTGTCCAGCCCAAAAGGAGACGAGGCGCGAGAGCTCGTGGAACGTCGTGAGTGCGCCTTGCGATGCGCTTATGACGGATCTGCCACAGCGCACCGTAGATCTAACGGGCCGACTGGACTCAGATGTCGAGTCTATGCCGGGGTATGAAGGGCTCGGCTCGTGAGCCGTATCTTGATAATCGTGCAGAACCTTCCGGTTCCTTTTGATCGGAGGGTATGGCTCGAGTGCCAGGCGCTCACCTCGGCTGGTCATCAGGTGAGCGTGATATGTCCTAAGGCTCCGGGTGACCCAGCATACGAAGTAGTCACCGGTGTACAACTCTACAAATACCGTCCCTACGCTCCTGGCGGCAGCAAGCTTGGCTTCTTGACCGAATACATTTACTCCTTTGCGGCGACGGCATGGCTCACGATCAGGGCCCGCAGATCAGGCCGGTTCCGTATCATTCAGGCCTGCAATCCGCCTGATATCTTCTGGCCGATCGCGCATGTCCTCCGAGTGCTCGACAGAACCAAGTTCGTATTCGACCATCACGACCTTTGCCCTGAGCTGTACCGGTCTCGATTTCCTCGCGGTCCGAGACTTCCTTACCGAGCTTTGCTAGCACTTGAGCGCAGAACGCACAGATCAGCGGACCACGTGATCGCAACTAATGACTCCTACCGCGACATTGCTATTGGCCGGAGTGGCAAACCGAGCGCGGCTGTCACTGTGGTTCGTAGCGGGCCGGACCCTGACCGGCTATCGCGCGGCCGTGCCGTGCCTGCGCTCCGTCGAGGGCGACGCTATCTCGCTGTCTACATCGGCGTCATGGGTCCTCAGGATGGCGTCGACATAGTTATCCGGGCGGCCGAGACCATCGTTCATGAGCTGGGCCGCAACGACATCGCTTTCACCCTGATCGGCTCGGGTGACTGCTATGGCGATCTGGTGGCCTTGCGGGACGAACTCGGCCTCGGCGGTCACGTGGAGTTCACCGGCCGGGCCACCGACCAGCAGGTGGCCACCATCATGTCGACTGCCCATGTCGGTCTGTCTCCCGACCCGAAAAACCCGCTCAACGATGTATCCACCATGAACAAGACGATGGAATATATGGCATTCGAGCTGCCTGTGGTCGCATTCGATCTGCGCGAGACGCGCGTCTCGGCCGGCGATGCGGCCGTTTACGTGACGCCTAATAGAGTGGCCGATTACGCGGCCGCCATTGTGGAATTGATGGATGACGAGCCCAGGCGCAATCACCTAGGAAAGTTGGGCAGGCTCCGAGTGGAGCAAGAACTGGCGTGGAGCCACCAGGAGCGAGCCTATCTAAGCGTTTACCAGGCCATGCTCGGCGACGGCTAGTGTGCGGGCGGGTCCTGGATGAGATGTGCGCGATCGCGACAAATTTACCGACAAGCAATTAGCCAGCAGGTGTCGGCATCGTGAAGTCGGCCGGCTAGAGGATGTAATGAAACAGATAGCACAGAACTATAAATCCGGCGAGCTCATCGTCCTTGATGTGCCAGCTCCAGTCTGTCGTTCGGGCGGCGTGCTTGTGCGATCACTTTTCTCTCTGATCTCCACAGGCACAGAGATGATGAAGCTGTCCGAGGCCAAGATGTCCGTGATCGGCAAAGCCAGGGCACGGCCGGACCAGGTGCGCAAAGTACTCGATTCGGTGGCACAACAGGGCGCGGTCGGCACCTACAAGAAGGTCATGACCCGGCTTGACTCCTACACGCCTCTTGGTTACTCACTGTGTGGCGTCGTAGTTGAGGTAGGTCGCGGGGCCGAGGAGTTCACCGTCGGCCAGCTCGTGGCGGCCGCTGGCAACGATTACGCTCTGCATGCGGAGTACAACTGGATCCCGATCAATCTGTGTGTTCCCGTTCCATCCGGTGTTGCGGCTGAGCACGCTGCATTCGCCACCGTCGGAGCTATCGCCATGCAAGGCGTCCGTCGAGCCGAGGTCCAGCTCGGCGACAGCGCCTGCGTGATTGGCCTTGGCCTTGTCGGCCAGCTGGCGGTCAGGCTCCTCATTGCCGCCGGAGTACGCGTCGTTGGCCTGGATGTCGTGGATGAACGCTGCCGGCTGGCCGAGAAAGCTGGCGCGGTGCTATGTGCCGCACCTTCAGAAGATGGCCTGGACGCGATCGAGCAGGCGTTGGCTGAGATGACCGACGGGCGCGGCGCGGACCATGTCTTGCTGGCCGCTGGCGGCTCATCCAATGGCCCCGTCGAGGCCGCTGCCAGGCTGGCACGGGATCGCGCCCACATTGTCGACATCGGCAAGACCAGGCTGGACCTGCCGTGGAATTCCTATTACGAGAAGGAACTCGACGTCCGCTTCTCCCGGTCGTACGGACCAGGTCGGTACGACGACCGTTATGAGCTTGACGGGATCGATTACCCGGCTGGTTATGTCCGCTGGACTGAGCGGCGCAACCTTGCCTGCTTCCTTGATTTGATAGCTCGTCAGGATGTCGAGGTTGAGTCCCTCGTTTCCGGCATCTTTCCCTTGGAGAAGGCGACCGAGGTCTACAACGATCTTGCCTCCGGCGCCCTGGACACAGTGGGTGTGCTGCTTGAGTATCAGGTTCAGCAGACGGGCGACCAGTCGCCATCAATCAGCCGGCTGGTTCCTGCCAGCCGGAGCGTCGGTCGCGGCAGCGTCGATCGGGGCAGCGTCGATCGGGGGAACGTCGATCGCGGCAGCGTCGATCGGGCCAGGACGGCTCGCCAGCTGTCGGTAGGGTTCATTGGCGCAGGCAATTACGCCTCTTCTATGTTGTTGCCACATCTCGCCCGACTGGGTACCGTTCGGCTGGCACATGTGGCAACCACGCGGTCACTGTCTGCCGCCAACGCGCAACGACGATTTAGCTTTGCGACTGCCTCTACCTCGGCCGAAGCAGTGCTCGCAGACGAGACGCTGGACGTCATCTTCATCGCCACGCGCCATCACACTCATGCGGATCTTGTCTGCCGTGCTCTCCAGACCGGCAAGGCTGTGTTCGTAGAGAAACCGCTCGCACTGACCTGTGATGAGCTCCAGAGAATCGTGGATACCGTCGCGAGCACAGGAAATGACCGCCTGATGGTCGGATTCAACCGGCGATTCGCTCCACTGCTTGTGCAGCTGAAGTCGAGTTTTGGAGCTGGACCCTCGTCCACGGCGCGTTACCTGGTGAACGCCGGCAGGCTGGAGTCCGACAGCTGGTACCGCAATGAGGAACTAGAGGGGTCCCGCTTTATCGGCGAGGGTGGCCACTTCATCGACAAGCTTAGCTGGTGGGTCGGCAGTCTCCCCGAGGAGGTCTTCGCGGTGCCCGGGCTGGAGCACGGCGATCTACAGGCCGCGATCCGGTTCGCGAATCGCTCTAGTGCCACGCTCACCTACGTGACGACCGGCAATGCCCGGTATCCGAAGGAGACCTTCGACGCGGCTGGCAGCGGACGGTCTGCGCGACTGGACAATTTCCGCCAGGCCGCCATCTGGGCCGGCCGCCGCCGGGAGATCTCCCGATCGCGCGGCCGCCAGGACAAAGGCCAGCGAGACCAGATCGCTGAGTTTATTGCTGCCTGCAGCACCGGTTCTCCGCTGCCCATCCCATTGGAATCCCTGGTGGCGACGACTCGAGCGACGATAGCCGTCAGTGAGAGCCTCACCAGCGGTCGACCGGAGCGAGTATGAGAGCTCCCCGAGGATCGCAGCTCGCGTGGTACGTTCGCCGGTTCACCAGGATGTCCCCCGTCGAGATCCTGTGGCGCGTTCACGATAAGGCGCTTCAGGCTGCCTGGTCCGGAAGGCAGGTAAGGCGGGAGCGCTTTGTCGTTGGAGCGCCCACAAAGCCCGTTGCACGCCAATTTACTGCCGCCCTCGCTGCTGGTGCCGCCAGGCAAGTGCCCGAGGAGGTACGGAAGGCTGTTCTGGCGGCCGCGAGCGAGCTGCTCGCTGGTGACTGGGAAGTTCTCGGCGTCGTACGACGGGACATGGTGCTACCCGATTGGTTCTACGACCCCGTGACCGGGCGACGAGCTCAGGCCGACCGGTATGCGTTCCGGATTAATCAACGCTCGGAGAGCCAGACTGGCAACGTTAAGC
>JBKQTR010000515.1:0-2799 GCA_052143095.1 Allostellaceae bacterium | reverse complement strand
CGTGGATGCCCGGGTCAAGCCCACGGCTGTCCGGTTGAGTTTTTGTGGACAGAGCGCATGGCGTTGATTCTACTCGGTCCTGGACGTGTGCAAGCGTTCCGAGACACGAGATGAGGATCAGCGCCATGCGGCATCAGAATAGCGTATTTCATTCGGTTCTTAAGCACGTTCCGTGGGGTGATTTCGACCGGCTGGTCGAGGAGCATGGAGCAGACTTTCGCGTGCGCCGTCTGACGACAAAGAGCCAATTCGTGGCCCTGCTCTATGGACAGCTTTCTGGGGCTTCGAGCCTGCGCGAGATCGTGACCGGGTTGGAGAGCCATGCCGTGCGGCTCTATCATTTGGGTGCGGAGCCGGTGCAGCGATCGACCTTCGCGGACGCGAACGCGGGACGGCCGAGCGAAGTGTTCGCAGCCCTGTTCGCCCGGTTGGTGCAGCAGGCCCATCGCGGCCTGCGCCGCACGCTCGCCCAGACCACATACCTGATCGATTCGACGGGTCTGCGGTTGAACGGCTTCAGTGACTGGGCACGTTTCTCGGCCGGCGTCTGCGGCGCCAAGGTGCATGTGATCTACGATCCCGACGCCGACCGCCCGATTTATGCCGCAGTCAGTGCCGCGAACGTCAACGACATCACCGCTGCGCAGACGATGCCCATCGAGCCCGGCGCCACCTATGTCTTTGACCTCGGCTATTACGATTACGGCTGGTGGGCGGAACTTGATGCGGCGCAATGCCGGATCGTCACCCGCTTCAAATCCAATACGCCGCTGGCGGTCATCAAGGAACTGCCCGCGCCGAAGGACGGCCCCATCCTCTCGGACCGCATCGGCCATCTGCCCGCGCGCCAAGCCAGGAGCCGCCGTAACCCCTTCCGGGATCCGGTTCGCGAAATCCGGGTCAGGATCGAGACCGGGAAGGTGCTCCGCATCCTCTGCAACGATCTCGACGCCAGCGCGCAAGAGATCGCTGACCTCTACAAGCGTCGCTGGGCCATCGAGCTGTTCTTCCGCTGGGTCAAGCAGACCCTCAAAATCACCCGCTTTCTCGGCACCTCCGAGAATGCCGTGCGCATCCAGATCGCCGTCGCCCTCATCGCCTTCCTGCTGCTCCGCCTCGCAAACCACGCAGAAAGGCGTCCAGAGCCCGCTCGCCTTCGCTAGGCTCGTCCGCGCCAATCTGATGCACTGCCGACGCATCGATCGCTTGCTCCAGATCGAGCCGACACCGCCATTCCACACACCTCAATTGGCGCTCCAATGGAACTGAAAGTTAAGCCGGACAGCCGTGGGTCAAGCCCGGCCATGACGTGAGTAGGTAGCGGATGCTGAAATCGATACGCTAGCGATTCCTGAAATTCGGCTTCCGCTTCTCGACGAAGGCGGCCATGCCTTCCTTCTGGTCCTCGGTGGCGAAGAGCGAGTGGAAGACGCGGCGCTCGAAGCGCACGCCTTCGGCCAGCGTCGTCTCATAGGCGCGGTTGACGGCCTCCTTGGCGATCATCACCGCGGGACGCGACATGCCGGCGATGCGCTTGGCGACGTCGAGCGCCTCCTCCAGCAGCCGGTCGGCCGGCACGACGCGGCTGACCAGGCCGCTGCGCTCGGCCTCGGCCGCGTCCATGGTGCGGCCGGTGAGGATCATGTCCATCGCCTTCGCCTTGCCGACGAAGCGCGTCAGCCGCTGCGTGCCGCCGGAGCCGGGGATGACGCCGAGCAGGATCTCGGGCTGGCCGAACTTGGCGGTGTCCGCGGCGATGATGGTGTCGCACATCATCGCCACCTCGCAGCCGCCGCCCAGCGCGTGGCCCGCCACCGCGGCGATGATCGGCTTGCGGCAGGTGGTGATGCGCTCCCAGCCATCGGTGATGAAGTCGGCGAGATAGACGTCCATATAGCTGCGCCCGGCCATCTCCTTGATGTCGGCGCCGGCGGCGAAGGCCTTGTCGCTGCCGGTGATGACCACGGCGCCGATGGCTGCGTCCGCCTCGAAGCCGTCGAGCGCGCGGCCGAGCTCGCGGATCAGCGCGTCGCACAGCGCGTTGAGCGCCTTGGGGCGATTGAGGCGGATGAGACCGACGGTCTCCTGCGTCTCGACCAGGATGTTTTCGTAAGCCATCGCAAGGACCTCCGGCTGCTAGTTTACCGCTTCCAACATTCGATACCTGCTCACGTCAAGCCCGGCCATGACGGCAAGAGGGGGGACGGGATTCATTTGCTGATACCACGACACTAGCGCGGCGACAGGGTGAAGCCGACGGTAAGCTCGCCGTCGGGACCGTGGAAATCGAGCCGCAGCGTCTCGCCCTCGCGCCGCCAGGCATCGGCGCCGGCCGGCTTCCAGCCGAGCTGCGGCAGCGTCGCGGCATAGAAGCGCTGCACCGCGGCACGCGTGAGCTTGCCGCTGGCCTGCGCCTCGACGATGCGGCCTTGCGGCTTGTCGAAGGTCAGCGCCGAGCCTGCCACGGGCTGCAGCCCCGGCATCAGCGGCACGTCCTCGGTGCCGGCGACGAAGCTGTCGGCGAGCGCCGGCAACGGCGCCAGCAGCAGCAGGAGAAGGGCGAAGCGCGCGAGCATCGGCATGAGACTAGTGTACCGATTCCGACATTTGGTACCCACTCGCGTCAAGCCCACGGCTGTCCGGTTGAAATTTTTGCGCGACTCACGCTCCTCCCGCGACGTACCAATGCCCTTAATCGTCATGCCCGGGCCGGCCGCCGCCCGAGTCCCGGGCATCCACGTCTTGCAACGAGAGCGCCGCACGACGTGGATGCGGGGGTCAAGCCCGCGCATGACGACG
>JBKQTR010000514.1:0-3116 GCA_052143095.1 Allostellaceae bacterium | reverse complement strand
GAACAACGGATCTCTACATGATCTTTCGCCATGAGACTCCTGGCGTGCCATCGTGCGGGCAAACGGCATGCGCAGCCCGCCTGCGGTTGCTAGAACTCCTCGGCGTAAACGTCGGGAACCAATAAATTCTCACTCTGCGCGGTCGCCGGCGAAAACCGCGTGATGCGAGCGCGCACCGGTTGTCCATCCACAGCGACCTCGAACCGCTGGCCGCGCCCGGGCGCGTTTCGCAGCCGCCGCAGCCCGAGCGGACGCGCCATGGCTTCGTTCTTCATGCTCACAAAGAGCCTTACCTGCGTAGTCATGCGCTACCCTCCACGCGGCGCGACCTCTCAGGACCGCGCGCTGGCGTTTCTCTCAAGAACCGCCGCAAGTTCCGCGGCGTCTATATCGCTTCCTCTTTGACGGAAGCGCACGCAGACCATGGCGCCAGAGACCGTGAGCTTACTCCCGACTGTCCCGGTACGTGTCCTGCCGGTCGGCTTCTTTTCGCGCAAACGCCGCTTTTCGCATGCCAGCCAAGCGCGCCCGAGCCGCGGTCGCTCGAGCCTTGAACTCGCGGCCCAATCTCATGAGGGCCTCATAGTCCATATGCGATGCGAACGACGACCTGGCATCACGGTAACTCGCCGCCGCTCTGCGGCGGAAATATGACATCGACATTCCAACATCCTTTCGGGCCAACCGAGCCCAGGCGAACGGCGATCATCTGATGAGCCAGCCAATAAAGACGGCGGTGCAGATGAAAATAGCGATCCACCTCAGCCTCGACATCTGAGCCGGAGACTGCAGGTCGTCGACGTTGCGTCCCACCCAGAGCTTCCAATCGCCGATGATCGACTGCATCGCGCTACCTCTCGACTATCCCGTGCCGCTTCGGTGGAGCATCGTGCCAGGGTGGGCCTCGCCGTGACCGCCGAAAAGTCATCCTCGATCTCGCGACGGGTTTCGCGCCCGGCTGCCCGACTTCGTCGAGCTTGGCTGCCTGTCCAGCATGATGTCGTGCTTTACGCGGGCGAACAGCGACGGCCACCTCAGCTCCTGCCGGAGAGCGCCCGGGACCAATTCCGATCATTGGCCGCATAGTACATATGGTGACGCAATGCCGCATGTCCAATGACCAAATATTCACCCCGTAAAACAATGACCCGCGACATAGCGGTAGTATCACTGCCGAATATTATGCGATCTCGGAAAGCGCTCATGTGCCGCTTGAACTGTCGCCTGCGACGAGCTTTCTCATCCCGCCCTGCTCCGCCATTGACATGGGCAGGATAAGCCTCACCTCAGACCGAGGTCTTCCGAGCGATGTGGCGAGGCCGACATGGCACTGCCCACCGAGTTTTCGCTTCTTCACTCCGAAATTCAATGCGTTGCTCTTCGCGTCCCTGCGCAAGGAGGAAAGTGGCGCGCCGCTCAGCGTTCTTTGCCGAGCAGCGCGCCTACCTGCAGGTCGAGCGTGCTATAGAACACCACCTTGCCTTCGCTTCGCGCGGCGGCAAGCCAGCTGGCGGCGAGAGCCGAGGCTAGGCGTGCGCGACCGATCATCGATCCCCGCTCCCGCGTTTCTCGGCGCCGGCATAGGCCAGCTGTTGTAGGAAGGGCCAGCGCGGCCATACCATGAGCCAAGCAAGAGAGGCGGGATGAGACGCACCATCATCGGCTGGACCCTGCTGGCCATCATCGTGGTGGGGGCGTGGGCGATCATCTGGATTGCGCATCTCGCCGCGCTGGCGCCGGTCAGTCCGGTGCGCAATGCGGTGAACGAGCCGACGGCGCATCCCGACGTGCCGACCACCGGCAATATCGCCAATGACCGGCTGGCGAACCTGCCCTCGACCGAGCAGGCCGTGCTGCTCGGCAAGGATATCGGCCAGGGCTGCGCCGGCGTCCTCGCCTTTCCCATGGGCTTCGGCCGGCACGATGCCGACAAGGGCGATGCCTATTGGAGCGTCAAATGCGCCGACGGCAAGAGCTATGCCGTGGCCCTCCATCCCGACAAGGCCGGCGGCGTCAGCGTGCTCGGCTGCGATGCCATGCAATCGGCCGGCATGGAATGCTTCAAGCGCCTGGCCCCGCCTTAGTCCAGACGAACTCGCGAAGCGAGTTCGTCCGTGGCGGCGACAGCGATTGCGCAGCAATCGCGGGAGCCGCGCCGGTCGGACTAGCCGAACTCAGGCGTGAGGATCGGCGGGGCGCGCACCCAGTGGCTGGCTTCAACGCCAGGTGACGATCGAAACCCGATTCTTGGGTTCGGGCTGGTTCGGCTGCTCGGGTACCGGCGGATCGGCCCAGCCGTCGGCGCTGATCGAGAGCGTCGCCTCGGGAATGCCGCGCGCGACCATCGCTCGCTTCACCGCCTCGGCGCGCTTCGCCGACAGCAGCACGTTCGGGAACTCTTCTCCCGTGCGGTCGGCGTGGCCGGCGACCAGCATGACGCTCGGATGGCCTTCGCGATAGAGCCGCGCGGCATGGTCGATCACCTCCGTCGCGCTCTGGTCGAGCCGCGCGCTGTTGATGGCGAAGTAGACATAAAGCGCCTCCGGCTCGGCCGGTGCCGCGGCCTGCGGCGGCGGAGCCGGTGGTGGGGCGGGCGGGCGGGCGGCGGCCTGGGGCGGCGGGGGTGCCTCTTGCCGGGCGCAAGCGCCGAGCGAGAGAATCGCGAAGACGACGAGCAACCACTGCGCTGACTTCATGATCCGCTCCGTTGCTGGAGCTCTGCTGCCGGATCGGTCCTGGCGACGGGCCGGTCTCCCACGGCGTGACTGCGGCGACACGCGATCTCGGGGGAGTTCAAGCGTTAACGCTTCAGGAGTGTCGACGATCCAAGAGATCCGGACATCCTGTCGTCGGCAAGCGAAGCATGACGCGGCGAAGAAATCCGCCAACCGCGAAAGCGCCACACGATCATCGCAGCAGCGCTGCGCGAAACCGGCAGTACCAACGGACCCTCGCCAAGCGGGTGCTGGGGATGCTCGCGCTGGGCGCGTTCGCCGTCGCGCCGGTGCAGCTTGTCGCCGCTGCGGCCGACCCTGTCGCGTGCTTCGCATCCGATCCCGTCAAGGCGTTCCAGGCGGCTCAGCTCTACGATTCCGGAATTGTCGTGCGCCAGGACA
>JBKQTR010000513.1:0-2505 GCA_052143095.1 Allostellaceae bacterium | reverse complement strand
TGCGCCGAACCGGATCGAGACGGCGCGGCTGCTTTCCCAGATGACCGGTGATACCACCGTGCGGCACGCCCATCGGACCGTTTCGAGTTCGGGCGCCAGTATCTCGGAGCCGGAAGTCGCACGCCCCCTGATCACCCCCGACGAGGCGATGCGCCTCGGTGGCAACGAGGCGCTGATCTTCACCAGCGGCCGACCCACCATTCGTGCGCGCAAGCTGCGCTACTACAACGACCCCTTCTTCAGGCACCGCGCCACTACCTCGCCCCCGCCAAGTGATCGCATCGCGCTGCCGTCGCCGACGCATGCCGCCATAGCCGCGAGCGTCCCTCCTGTCGCTGACTCGCCAGAGGCGTCCGCAACGGCCAGTGACGAGTCGAAAACACGTCCCGGTGCGCCTCGGGCCAAGCCCGCAGTCCGACCACCAACGGGGCAACCACGTCAACTTTCGCTTCTCGGGTTTGCCCTGAAAGACCAGAGCAATCCGCCAGAGACCGAAGACCAACAGGAGCGACTACTGTGAGACGACAACTCACCGCCTATCTGAGTGAAGAAGAGTTCCATCGGCTGCGCGACGAGGCTGACGAACGCGGTATCACGCTGTCCCGTTACGTCAAGGAACGCCTCTTTCACGCCGCAGGGACCGGCGGGCTGACCTACTCCGATGCCACCCTGGCCGCGACCGAGAAGCGCATTGTTCAAGCCATTCGCGCGACCAGCGCGGACGGCTTGAAACCGCTCGCCCATCAGCTCACCACCCTGCTCACGATGCTCGACCAGTTCGCGTTGAGTATGCTCAGCCATCTGCCCGAGATTCCCGAGGCGCAACGCAAACCCGCCCTCGCGTCCGGCCAGCGCCGCCATCGCGGCTGGCGCGCCGAAGTCGAGGAAATCCTGAAGCGGATGGAGGAAGCTCCTCCGGCCTCCAAAAACGGCGCGAGCCGCAGCGGAGAATCCGCATGATCGCCGCGCAGCACATCCAGGAGCGGCGGCTGGGCGAGTTACTGCAACGGCAGCTGGGGCCACGGTTGCTGGCCGCGATCGACGATCGCGGGGTCACCGAGATCATCCTCAACGACGACGGCCACGTCTGGTTCGAGTCGTACGGCAAGGGGATGCACGAAGCCGGACTGGTGCTTGCGGCGACCCAGGTCGAGAGCCTGATCGGCACGGTTGCCGCCTCACTCGGCATGGTCGCCAACGCCGCGAATCCCATCATCGAAGGCGAGCTGGTAATCGGCGGCATCCGCTTCGAAGGCCTGTTGCCCCCGGTCGCGCGCAAACCGTGCTGCGTCATGCGCAAACCCGCGCAGGTGCTCTACACGCTCGACGATTACGTCTCCGACGGTATTCTGCCCCCGCGCTATGCGGATGTGCTCCGCAAGGCGACCGATCGCCGGCTGAATCTGCTCATCGCGGGCGGCACCGGCTCGGGCAAGACCACTTTCGCCGGCGCCCAGATCAACGAGATGGTGGCGCGTTCCGACCCCAACGAGCGCTACATGATTATCGAGGACACCCTCGAACTCCAGTGCCGCGCCCGCAACCTGGTTCAGCTCCACACCGCCGATAACGCCGACATGACGCGGCTCGTCCGCACGACCATGCGGCTACGGCCTGACCGTATCATTATCGGCGAAGTCCGCGGGGCCGAGGCGCTCGCGCTGCTCAAGGCCTGGAACACCGGCCATCCCGGCGGGGTGACGACGATTCATGCGAACAGCGCCGCGGCGGCGCTGACGCGGTTGTCGAGCCTGGTGCAGGAAGCCGGCGTGCCGCCGCAACCCGAGTTGGTCGCGGAAACCGTCAACGTGATCGCCTTTATCGTCCGCACCCCGGCGGGAAGGCGAGTAACCGAACTGGTGCGGGTGGAAGGCTACGACCCGCATACGGGCTTCAGGCTCGCCGCGGCTGAAACATCGGAATCACACGCCGCCAGGGCGTGACATTCAGGAAGGAAAAAGGAGGTTGGAAAGATGAAACAGTTGAAGGGCTTCAGGACTGCGTTACGAAGGCTCGCGCTACGCGTCGCTTGCGCTTACGGCGTCGTCACGATCGCGTGGCCGCTGCGGGTCTTCGCGTCGACGACCGCGGGTGTGTTGCCGTGGGATACGCCGCTCACCACCCTGCAGAACGATCTGCAGGGACCGGTCGCCCACGCGGTCACCACCTCGGCGATTATCGGCACCGGCATCCTCTGGTCGGTCAGTGAACATGGCACCGGTGTGCGCAAGATGTCGGCCGTCGCCTTCGGTGGCGCGGCGGCATTAGGCGCCACCACTCTTATGACCGCGCTCTTCCCCTTGGGCGGAGCGCTCTTCTAGGGCCACTAGCGGAGGCGAGTCTTCGAGCCGCAGCGAGCAAGCGAGTCTGCGAGCTGCGTCAAGAATTCGAGGAGGATTCATCATGAAGCATGGAGAACGACAGGTAAGCACGATTCATCAATCGCTCACCCGTCCAATCCTGCTGGCGGGCGCGGAACGCCCGCTGGCCATCGCCAACTGGATC
>JBKQTR010000512.1:0-33439 GCA_052143095.1 Allostellaceae bacterium | reverse complement strand
GCCTGGCTCGACAAGCGCACGACCTCGGGCACCTGGCGCGTCGCCAAGGACTTCCCGACTCTGCCCGCCTGGATCTGCAAGACCGTGGGTGGCACCACGACGCATTGGGCGGGCGCCAGCTTGCGCTTCCAGGAGCACGAGTTCCGCGCGCGCACGACCTATGGCGAGATCGCCGGCGCCAGCCTGCTCGACTGGCCGGTGTCGCTCGCCGAGCTCGAGCCCTACTACGCCAAGGCCGAGGACAAGATGGGCGTGACGCGCACCAACGACATTCCCGGCCTCCCCGGCAACAACAACTTCAAGGTGATGTATTGGGGGGCGACGCGCGCCGGCTACACGGAGGTACATACCGGCCGCATGGCGATCAACAGCCGGCCGCGTGCCGATCGCGATGCCTGTTGGCAAATGGGCTTCTGCTTCCAGGGGTGCAAATCCGGCGCCAAATGGTCGACGCTCTATACCGAGATCCCGCGCGCCGAGGCGACCGGACGGCTCGATCTCCGGCCGGAATCGATGGCATTGCAGGTGCAGCACAACCCCTCCGGCACGGTCACCGGCGTGCTCTACGCCGACAAGGACGGCAAGCAGCAGCTCCAGAAGGCGCGGGTGGTCGCGATCGCCGGCAACTCGATCGAGACGCCGCGTCTGCTGCTCAACTCGCACTCCGCCCAATTCCCCGATGGCCTCGCCAACTCCTCGGGTCAGGTCGGGCGCAACTACATGCGGCACATGACCGGCTCGGTCTATGCCATCTTCGATCAGCCGGTGAACATGTATCGCGGCACGACCATGGCCGGCATCATCGAGGGCGAAAAGCACTACGATCCCAAGCGCGGCTTTGCCGGCGGCTATCACATGGAGACGCTGTCGCTGGGTCTGCCCTTCATGCCGGCGTTCCTTGATCCCGGCGCGTGGGGCCGCGCCTATACCGAGGTCCTGGAGCAATATTCGCACATGGCCGGCATGTGGCTGGTCGGCGAGGACATGCCGCGCGCCACCAATCGCGTGACGCTCCATGCCACGGAAACGGATCAGTGGGGCCTGCCGGTGCCCAACGTCCACTATGACGACCACGACAATGATCTCGCCATGCGCAATCACGGCTTCCGGCAGGGCTCGACCGTCTACGCCGCTGCCGGGGCGCTGCGCAGCATCGAGGTACCGCCTTACCCCTCGACGCACAATCTCGGAACCTGCCGCATGAGCGAGAAAGCCGCCGACGGCGTCTGCAACAAATGGGGCCAGACCCACGACATCGCGAACCTCTTCATCTCCGATGGCAGTCAGTTCACCACCGGCGGTGCCGAGAATCCGACGCTCACCATCGTCACCTTGGCGATCCGCCAGGCCGATTACATCGCGGACCAGATGGCGAAGAACACGATCTGAGACCGACATCGTTGCCGCCCGCCGCCGCTCGACGACGGCGGGCGGCGGCATGAGGGTGCGCCGCGGCTGGCAATGGCGCGCCAATTGCATGAGCGGTATCCCGGCGACCGGACGCCGCGAAGAAATCCAAGCGACATCGGGGAGTTATCATCATGTGCGCAGGAGACGATCACAATTGCCCGCAATTTGAGCTGCATCGGCAGAAGCTGCTCGACGATTTCAGCTCCGAGCGGCGCAGCTTTTTCAAGAGCGCGTTCCTGGCCAGTGGCGCGGCGGCAACGGCCTGGGCCGCCGGCGGCACGCTGGTGTCTCCGGCATCGGCGCAGAGCGCCGCCGGTCCTGGCAAGCCGGCCTATCACTACCTGCCGGCGACGGCCGACACGGTGCACTGGGGCTATTTCAGCAAGCTCCTGAAGCCGCAGCTTGAAGTTGACTCCGGCGACTATGTCACCATCGAGGCCTTGACCCACCACGCCAATGACGACGCCGAGCGCATGATCAAGGGCGATCCCGGCGCCGAAAGCGTGTTCCTGTGGACCAAGGACAAGAAGGGCGTCAATCGCCGCGGCGCCGGGCCGATCGACGGCAAGCTGCTGGGCCGTGGCGCGGGCGAGGGGTTCGGCGTGCACATCTGCACCGGTCCCGTCGCCATCCGCGGCGCCGAGCCGGGCGACATCCTCGAAGTCCGCATCATGGACGTGAAGCCGCGGCCCTGCGCCAATCCCGCCCATGCCGGCAAGTCGTTCGGCAGCAATGCGGCGGCGTGGTGGGGCTTCCAGTACAAGGACCTGATCACCGAGCCGAAGCCGCGCGAAGTCTGCACCATCTACGAGATCGACACCACCGGGCAGCGCAACTGGGCACAAGCCGTCTACAATTTCCGCTGGACGCCGCAGACCGATCCCTACGGCGTCGTCCACAAAATCATCGACTATCCCGGCGTGCATGTCGACCATTCAACCGTCGAGGAAAACCACAACATCCTGCAGAACGTGCGCATCCCGATCCGGCCGCATTTCGGCGTGATGGGACTGGCGCCGGCGGAGGCTGACATCGTCGATTCGATCCCGCCCAGCTATTTCGGCGGCAATATGGACAATTGGCGCGTCGGCAAGGGGGCGACCATGTACTATCCGGTCGCGGTTCCCGGCGGGTTGTTTTCGGTCGGCGATTCCCATGCCTCGCAAGGCGATTCCGAGCTTTGCGGCACCGCCATCGAAATGTCACTGACCGGCACCTTCCAGCTCATCCTGCACAAGAAGAATGCGCTGACGGGGTCGCTCGCGGAGCTCAACTACCCGCTGCTCGAAACCCAGGACGAATGGGTCCTGCACGGTTTCAGCTTCGCCAATTATCTGGCCGAGCTCGGCCCGAAGGCGCAGCAGGAAATCTATGACAAATCCTCGATTGATCTCGCCCTCAGGGACGCGTTCCACAAGATGCGGGCGTTCCTGATGACGACAAAGGGATTGAGCGAGGACGAGGCGATCTCGCTGATCTCGGTCGCGGTCGATTTCGGCGTCACCCAGGTGGTGGACGGCAACTGGGGCATCCACGCCATCATCAGGAAGAGCCTGTTCGCCGGCGCGTCGGTGTGAGGCGCAAGATCCCGCCTCGAGGGCGGGGCTATCGCAAGCGAGGTTCACCACGGAGGCACGGAGGACACGGAGAAGAGCATTTAGGCGCGCGAACCTGCTTGCGCGAAGCCGAAGCGGCTTCGCTTCGGCGAAGCCAGGGCGCGCTATTCTTCGCTTCTCCGTGATCTCCGTGTCTCCGTGGTCAATCTTTGCATCTGCGCGGCGGCACATGCGATTGCGCTGACTGGGGGGAGAGGGTTGGAGTGAACGGCGCGACGTGAAAAGCGTCGTCGCCGGCGGGCGGCGGCGATTGCGACATCGACGTCAGTCCGATCGTCGAGCACCCGCGAGGAGTTTCACCGCTTCCTCGGCGCGATGGAGCGGCTCAAGGTTTCGGTATGTCCGCGCGAGCAGCAACGCGCCTTCGAGCTGGCTGAGGACAGTGGTGGCGACAATTTCCGCATCGTCGGCTTTGAGACCGAAACGCTCAAGCCCACGTTCGATTTCGTGCTCCCATTTGCGGAATGCGGTGCGGGTCGCGGCGCCGAGGACATCGGATTGCGCCGCGGTTTCCAGCGCGGTGGTCGCAATCGGACAACCTTCCTTGTAATCGGAGCGCTCGAGGTCCGACGCCATACCCCGCACGACGCGCGTGAGGAAGGTTTCGATAGTCTCTGATGTCTCGGCCGCTTGGGCGATGCCCCGGCGCACGGCTTCCGCCGCGAGCGCCAAAGCAGCCTCGCCGATTGCCTCTTTGCCTTTTGGAAAATGGAAATACAGCGAGCCGCGCGGCGAGCCTGCCACGGTGAGGATGTCGTGGAGCGCCGTGCCGTGATAGCCCTGCTGGCGGAACAATTTGGCCGCCGCGACCAAGGTTTTCTCTTTAGAATCAGTAGCTTTTGCCATGTCCAAAAATAACAGTTGCAAATCAGTATGTCGACCTTCATACTATGCAAGTCAACCTACATACTTCGATCGGAACAAGGCTCCGCGATCTCCTGAACTCGAAGCGTGGACGCACGGATATATCTCGACATCGTGCTGCGGCTGACATTGTCGCTGCAGGCGATGTCCCAACGAACTCGCCGGCGACCTTACCGCGTGCCGGCTCATCGGGAGGAACGCCATGAAAACGTACTACACGGTGACCTTGGCAATGCTCGCGGGCTGTGGACTTGGTGCGGCGGCGATTCAGGGCCTCCACGCTCAAGCGAAACCACCCATCTACTATGTCGTGGAAATCGACCCGACCGACCCGGATGCTTACGCCAGGGAGTTTGCCCCGCAGGCTCAGGCCATCATCAAAGCCGCTGGCGGTCGTTTCCTGGCCATAGGGGGAGCCGGCGCAACCGGCGCGAAGGCAGTGACCGCGATTGAGGGCGAGCCGCCGAAGCGCGTTGTCCTGATGGTCTGGGACACCATGGACCAGGTCCACGCTTGGTGGGCCAACCCGGAATACGCCGCCCTCCGGAAGGTTGCCGACACGTACACGACCTTCCGCTCCTTTGCCGTCGAGGGGCAATAACGCCTCTCACCGCGGCCCACCGACGAAAACGCACGGTCAGCCGGCGGTCTAAAGATACGTCTTCTCCAGCAGCGCGCCGATGCGCTCGTTCTGGATCTCGGTGGTGCCGTCGACATAGCCGGCGATGCGCGCCAAGCCGATGTGGCGGCCGATCGGATGCTCCTCGCGCAGGCCTTCGGCGCCCATCGCCTGCATGCATTGGCCAAGCCGGCGTTGCGCCATCTCGACGGCGAATTTCTTGGCGAGCGCCGCGGCGAGCACCGCATCCTCGCCGCGCTCGACGGTCGCCGCCGCGCGCCAGGTGAGCAGCCGCGCCGCCTCGAGCTCCGCGGCGACATCGACCAGCGACCAGCGCAGCCCCTGATGATCAAGGAGGCGCCGGCCGAAAGCCTGCCGGCGCGTCGCATAGTCGAGCGCGACCCGCAGCGCTTCCGCCACCATGCCGCAGCACATGGCGGCGACATAGATGCGCGCGCCGTTGATGCCGGCGAGCGCCCGCTTGAACGCCTGGCCGGGCGGATAGAACAGCGCGTCATCGTCGACGCGGAGGTCCCTAAAGCGGATGCCGCCGGCGCCGATAGCGTGGCCGCCCATCAACCCATAGGCCGGCAGGCGCTCGAACCCCGTCGCGCCGGCCTCGATGAGGAAGGCGGCGATCCCCGCCGTGCCGGCCGCCGCGTCGGTCTTGGCATAGACGATCATCACCTCGGCGGTGGCGGCGTTGGTGAGCCACGCCTTCTCGCCATCGAGCACCCAGCCGCCCGCGACCTTGCGCGCCAGCGTGGTGATGGCGGGAAAATCGCTGCCGGCGCCGGGCTCGGTGAGCGACGTGCCGCCCATGCGCTCGCCGGCCACCAGCGGCGCGAGATATCGCGCGATCTGTGCCGCGCTGCCCTGCGCCGCGAGGCGCGATGCTACGTTCTGCGTGTTGATGAGGCTGAAGGCGAACGCCATGCAGGAGCGCGACAGCTCCTCGGCGATCAGCGTCTTGGCGATGAAGCCCGCGCCCTGGCCGCCCAGGGCGCGCGGCACCTCGATGGCGGTGAGGCCGAGCGCTGCTGCGGCGCGGATCGCCGCGCGCGGCACCTGGCGCGCGCGCTCCCACGCGGCGGCGTTGGGCGCGACCTGCTCGTGGCGGAAGCGCGTTGCGGCCTCGAGCAGCGCGCGCTCTGGCGGCTTCAGCGTCTCGATCGGCGAAGAGAGAGCGGACATGGGCGCTCGCAGCCGTAAGGCGGGGGTCGCTTGCGACCTTCGCCGGCCGCCGGCCCGCGGTCAAGCGCGCCGGCGCGGAGGAGATGGTTGCGACGCAGCGGGAGCGGTCCCTGCTACTCGGCGGCGCGGATTTGCACCCGTGCCGCCGTGGCGGCGAACTGGCGCGCGCGCATCGGCTTGACGATGAACAGCGCCGCGGCGGCGACGACCAGATTGGCGATGGTCGCGGCGACGAAGACCGCGTGCCAACTGCCGGTCTGATGCTGCAGCCAATTGGCCAGCGGCACCAGGAAGGAGGCGGTCCCCTTGGCGGTGTAGAGCAGCCCCGCATTGGTGGTGGCGTATTGGATGCCGTAGCTGTCGGTGCAGGTGGCGGGGAACAGGCTGTAGATCTCGCCCCAGGTGAAATAGACCAGCCCGGCGGTGAGGATGAAGGCATAGGGCGACGTGCCGACGGTGCCGAGCGCCCAATAGGCGCCAGCGCCGCAGGTGAAGACGATCGCCATGGTGTTCTCGCGGCCGATGTAATCGGATATCCAGCCGAAGGTCGGTCGCGCGACGCCGTTGAGGATGTTGTCGACGACGCCGGCGGTGACGATCACGGTCGAGGTGGTGAAGATCACCCAGATTGCGGTCTTGGCGATGCCGTAATCATTGGCGATGGGGTTGACCTGCGCGGTGACGATGAGGCCGCTCGCCGCCACCAGCACGAACATGACGTAGAGCACGTAGAAGAGCGGCGTCCGCAGCATTTCGACCGGGGTATAGTCGCGCTTGGTCTGCACCAGGCGCGCCACCCCTTTCGGCGCGTGCCCCGGACGCGGCGCTTTCAGCCCTTGCGCCAGCGCCAGGCAGATCAGCCCCTGGCCCAAGCCGAACCAGAGAAAGGCGCTCTGATAGCCATAGGTGGCGATGACATGAACGATCGGCGCCACCGTCGCCGCGGCGCCGGCGCCGAAGCCGGCGGCGGTGAGGCCGGCGGCGAACCCGCGCCGGTCGGGAAACCATTTCAGCGCATTGCCGACGCAGGTGCCGTAGACCGCGCCCGCGCCCACCCCCGACAGGACCGCGCCGAGATAGAGGATCGGCAAGGTGGTGGCGACGCTGTCGACCGCCCAGGCGATGGCGACCAGCACGCCGCCGAACGCGACGACGATGCGCGGGCCGAAGCGGTCGACGAACCAGCCTTCCACTGGCACCAGCCAGGTCTCGGTGGCGATGAAGAAGGTGAAGGCCCATTGGATGCTTTCGCGATCCCAGCCGCGCGCCGCCTTCATGGGATCGACGAAATAGGTCCAGCCATATTGCAGGTTCGCCACCATCACCATGCAGATGATGCCGGCGGTAAGCTGCAACCAGCGATTGGGTGGCGCCGCACCGCGCAAGGTACCCGTCATCGACATTTCCATCCCCAGTCTTGTTGCTTTGCCCGGCGAGCTTGCATAGGACTCGCTATGGCGGTCGGCCGTTGGACGCTGCCGCGGTTGATCTCGCCCGCTGCTTCGCTTCGGAAATACAATATCACGAATGCTTCGGATTGGAAGAGATGCAAACCGTCAGACACCGCCGGCGCCAAATCGCTGCCGGGATGTGCCGGCGGTCTGCACAGTTACATCCCAGCGAGCGGCAGAATTTCCCAAGGAACAAGAGTTAGGGCTCAAGAGCATAGTTTTCGAGTGCGCGACCTCAGTTAATTCTAGACTTTGAGATATGGTGTATACC
This sequence comes from Allostellaceae bacterium, assembly GCA_052143095.1. GTDB lineage: Bacteria > Pseudomonadota > Alphaproteobacteria > ATCC43930 > CGMCC-115725 > DAHUYF01. The sequence continues at coordinate 26,014 of JBKQTR010000512.1, read as the reverse complement.
AAGTTCTATTTTTGTCGAACCGGGGGCTGGTGCACGAGGTGCGCGCTCCATTCGAGCGGAGCGGGCCAATGTTTGCCGGCGCGAAGAAATGCCCTCGGCGACAGCCGGGACGGCTTCACCAGGAGACAGCCCATGCCGCGTCTGACCGTCGTTTTTGCCGCCGCGCTCTTGTCGCTCTGCGTGCCGGCGCTCGCCGCCGAGGCGCCGGGCGATGGCGCCACCCTGCTGCATCTCAGCGAAGAGGCGCAGCGCCCGGTGGCGCGCGACCAGCTCCGCGCCGTGTTGCGCGTCGAGGGCAGCGACAGCGATGCGGCGCGTCTCCAGGCCGAGATCGACCGGCGCATGGCGGCGGCGGTGGCGCGCGCCAAAAGCGTCGCCGGCGTCAGCCTCTTCACCGCCGGCGATGCCGTCTATGAGCAGCATGCCAAGGATCAGCCGGCGCAATGGCATGGCAGCGCCGGCCTTTCGCTCACGGCGCGCGACGCGGCGCCGCTGCTGTCGCTGGTCGGCGAGCTGCAGCAGAGCGGCTTGCTGATGTCCGCGCTCGCCTATGAGCTGACGCCGGAAGCGGCGCGGAAGGCGGAGGACGCGCTCACCGCCGAAGCGCTCGATCGCCTGCGCCAACGTGCCGAGCGTGTCGCCGGCGACCTCGGCCTTGCCGTGCTGCGCCTGCGCGACCTGCGCGTCGGCAACGCCAATGGCGCGCAGCCGCTGCCGCGCCTGTTCGCCGCCGCCGCTTCCGCCGCGCCGGCGCCGGTCGCCGAGCCCGGCGAGGCCACCGTCTCGGTCTCGGTCGACGCCGAGTTCGAGCTCGGGCAGAAGCGCTGAGGCTAGATCGACTCAGTGCGTCCTTCGACTGCTCGCGGCGCTCGCGCTCAGAATGAGGCGATTTTCTTTGTGCCACCAACAATACACCTCATCCTGAGCTGGCGCGCGTAGCGCGCCTGTCGAAGGACGCACCGGTGTCCGTGCAGTGGAAACACGGGCTCAGCCCTCCGCCTCAGGCGGCTTCGGCGAGGTGCTGGCGCGTCCAGGCGAGCAGCCGCGGCAGCGGCATCGCGCCGGCGGTGCGGGCGATCTCCTTGCCGTGCTGCAGGAGCAGCAGCGTCGGGATGCTCTGGATGCCGAAGCGCTGCGCTATCTCCGGCGCCGCCTCGGTGTCGAGCTTGGCGACACGGACCGCCGGCTCCAGCGCTTCAGCCGCCTCCTCCACCACCGGCGCCATGACGCGGCATGGCCCACACCACGCCGCCCAGAAATCGATCAGCAGCGGCAGATCGCTGGTCTCGGCGTGGCGCGCGAAAGTCTCGGGCGTGAGCGCCAGCGGCTGCCCGGTGAAGAGCGGCTTGCGGCAATGGCCGCAGCGGCCTTTATCGGCAAGCCGGGCGCGCGGCACGCGGTTGAGCGTGCTGCAATGAGGGCAGGGAAAGGTGAGCGGATCGCGCATGGCAACCTCCACCGCCTATGTGGGGGCGCCGGCGCGGCCGGCAAGATCAGTGCGCCTCGACCGGGCCGGCGAGCTGCGGCTTGCGCACCAGCGGCATGAACAGCAGCGCCACGGCGAACACCGAGGCCATCAGCAGCAGCACGTCGTTGAAGGTGAGCACCAGCGCCTCGCGATAGACGATCTGTGACAGCTGCTTCATCGCCGCGACGTCGGGATCGCCGGGGATGAGGCCGCCGAGCCGCGCCGACAGCGTGTCGAGAAAGCCCTTGACGCCGGCATGGCCGGGGTTGATATCGGCGGCGAGCCGGTTCCAATGGAATTGCTGCCGCTCGGTCATGACGGTGTTGATGCCGGCAAGGCCAATGGCGCCGCCGAGATTGCGCATGAGGTTGTAGAGGCCGCTGGCGTTCTTGATCTTGTCCGGCGGCAAGGTGCCGAGCGCCAGCGTGTTGATCGGCAGGAAGCACAGCATCAGGGACGATCCCCGCAGCGCCTGCGGCAGCAGCAGCTCGGCGAAGCCCCATTGTGCCGTCATGAACGAGGTGAGGTAGACGCCGGTGCCGAAGAGCGCGAGGCCGATGGCCAGCATCAGCCTGAGGTCGAGCTTTTTCGACAGCGCGCCGGCGAGCGGCGCCGACAGCATCTGGAAGAAGCCGGTGACGAACATCACCTCGCCGATCTCCAGGCTGTTGAAGCCGCGCACCTCGGCGAGATAGAGCGGGATGACGTAGACCGAGCCGTAAAGCCCGATGCCGAGGATGAAGCTGAACAGCGATCCCACGGCGAAATTGCGATCGGCAAAGGCGCGCAGCTCGACGATCGGGTTGCGATAGGCGAGCACGCGCCAGAAGAACAGCGCAGCCGAGACCACGCACAGCACGCCGAAGCCGAGGATGACGTCATCCTCGAACCAGTCGTTGCGCGGGCCTTCCTCCATCACATATTCGAGGCTGCCGAGGAACAGCGCCATCAGCGCGAGCCCGGCATAGTCGAAGCCGCGCAGCAGCGCCCGGTTCGGCCGGTCGACATCGACCAGCAGCCAGGTGGTGCCGGCGACGAGGATGCCGGGCGCGAGGTTGATGAGAAAGAGCCAGTGCCAGGAGAAGGCCTGGGTGAGATATCCCCCCACTGTCGGGCCGAGCGTCGGCGCCGCGGTGGCGACGAGGCCGATGATGACGCTGACCCCGGCGCGCTTTTCCGGCGGGAAAAGGGTGAAGCTGGTGGCGAAGACGGTCGGGATCATGGCGCCGCCGAGGAAGCCCTGCGCGGCGCGGAAGACGATCATGGAATCGAGGTTCCAGGCGCAGGCGCACAGCGCGCTCGCCAGCGTGAAGCACGCCGCTGATATCGTGAACAGCACGCGCGTCGCCAGCACGCGCGAGAGAAAGCCCGAGAGCGGGATCATCACCACCTCGGCGATGAGATAGGCAGTCTGCACCCAGCTGATCTCGTCGGAGCCGGCGGCGAGCCCGGCTTGGATCTCCGACAGGCTGCTCGAGACGATCTGGATGTCGAGCAGCGCCATGAACATGCCGAACACCATGGCGATGAAGCCGACCCAGTCGCCGGCGCCGAGCCGGTGCGGCGCCGCGGCGGAGAGCGCGGGCGGCGCCGCGTCTTCCGCCGCCGCGCCGAAGCGCGCGCCGTCCATCAGCGCGCGCTCGCGGTGCGGGTGGTGGGCGCGCTCACGCCGAGCAGGCTGCCGAGGGTAACGCCCTGCGTGTCACGCGTATCGACTTCCGCCACCACCGAAAGGCCGGGGCGCAGCAGCCCCGCCAGCGGGTTCGCCGCCGGCACGGCGATGCGCACCGGCAGGCGCTGCACGATCTTGGTGAAGTTGCCGGTGGCATTCTCCGGCGGCAGCAGGCTGAACTCCGAGCCGCTCGCCGGCGCGAAGCTCTCGACCGTGCCGGTAATCGCGCTGCCGGGGAAGGCGTCGACGGTGATCGACACTGTCTGTCCCGGGCGCATGCGCTGCACCTGGGTCTCCTTGAAATTGGCGACGACATAGATGTCGGGCAGCGGCACTACGGCGAGGAGCTGCGTGCCGGGCTTCACCAGCTGGCCCACCTGGACGCTGCGGTTGCCGACGATGCCGTCGACCGGGGCGCGGATCACGGTGTCGTCGAGATCGATGCGCGTCAGCTCGAGCGCCGCCTGAAGCTGGCCGAGCTTCGCCTCCGCCTCGTGCCTCTCGCTGCCGAGCACCGGCAGACGGTTGCGCTCCGCCACCAGCGCCGCCTTCGCCTTGAGCAGCGCGGCATCGCCCTTGCGCGCATCGGCCTCGGCCATCTCCAGCCGCTGCCGGCTCGCCGTGGCATTCTCGGTCAGCATGCGATAGCGCGCGAGATCCTGCTGCGCGCGCAGCCGATCCGCCTCGGCGCTGGTCACCGCCGCCTCGGCCTGGGCGATCACCGCCTGCTCCTGCACGGTCTCGTTGTCGATGGTGGTGATGGCCGCCTGCTGCGCCGCGAGCTGCGCCTGCGCCTGCGCGTAGCGCGCGGCAAAGTCGCGATCCTCGATGGCGACGAGCACGTCGCCCGCCCTGACCCGTTGGTTGTCGCTGACGCGGACCTCGCGGACATAGCCCTGGATCTTCGGGCTCACCACCGAGATGTCCGCTTGGACATAGGCGTTGTCGGTGCTCTCCATGAAACGGCCGACGCGCCACCAATAGACCCCGCCGGTGCCGCCGACGCCGGCCGCGAGGAGGGCCAGGGCAATGAGAATGGTTCTCTTCATGGCGCGATCCTCGCTAAATTAGGGGCTGCAGAACAAAAAATGAACTGCACGGTCTAGTTTCGATTGACAAACTAGACGGTGCAGTTTAGTTTGTCAATGGAAAATTGAACCGATTAGTTCAAATGTGTCCTGAAACAGGCTAACCTATACGGGGACCCGCTAAGGAAGGCGTAATGGGAGCGGCACGGAAGCTGGAGCGAACCCTAGGGATCCGGGCGATGAAGCCGCAGCAGATCCGCGCCGCGGCGGCATGCCTCTTTCTCGAGCACGGCTATGGCGCGGTCAGCATGGATGTGATCGCGCGCGAGGCCGGCGTCTCGAAGGCGACGATCTACGCGCATTTCGCCGACAAGGCGGAGCTGTTCGCCGATCTCGTCACCGAGGAATGCGCGCGGCAATGGCCCTATATCGCCATGCTGGAATCCGAGCCCGGCGATCTCCGCGAGGCGCTGCTCGCCGTCGGCACGGTCTATGCCGAGCTGCTGGTCTCGCCCAAGGGGGTGCAGACCTTCCGCATGGTGGTGGCGGAATCGCCGCGCTTCCCCGAGCTCGGCCGCGCCTTCTACGAGGGCGGGCCGCGCCTCATCCGCGACAAGCTCGCAACCTATCTCTCGCGCGCCGAGGCGCAGGGCAAGCTCGCGCTCGGCGACCCGCGCCTCGCCGCCCAGCAGTTTCTCGCGATGCTGCGCTGCGAGCATCATTTGCGCGCGCTGATCCTCGGCGATCCCCCGGCATCGGCGGAGATCGCGCGCGTCGTCACCGCCGCCACCGACATGTTCCTGCGCGCCTACGGGCGCTGACGGAAGTCGCTCAGCCGCGCCAGAATGGCTTCTCCGCCTCGCGCACGGCGTCGCAGCGCGTGACGCCGATGTCGCGGAGATCGCGCTCGCTCATCGCCAGCAGCGTGCGCCGGTCGCGCGCGCGGCGGTGCCACTCTCCGACACGGGCGAGCGCACGGCGCCAGAAGATGCGGCGGTCTGCCGGCAGCGCCAGCGCCGCGATGGACAAGGCTCTCATCTCACGTCACCGCGCGGCGCGGCGTCGGCGACTCGATGCCGGGCGCCCGCCGCGCCGGGCGCAGAAGCCGAAACAGCCGGGCGGCGCCCGCGGCCAGGCGGCGCCACCGCCGCCGTCGCGTCGGGCGCTTGCCGTACCAATAAGTCTCGTACCAGGAGGGGTCGACGGTGAAGGGCAGCATGACGCGTGGTCCTTTCCCACGGGCATTTGGCCATACCGGGCTGGAAGATTAATCCCTCATACTGTAATCTCTTTTATTCCTACTAGTGATAAATGGAAGATGCTGGAGCTCAAATCCCTGTCGATCTTCGTCAAGGTCGGGGAGCGCCGCAGCTTCGTGGGCGCCGCCCGCGATCTCGGCATGACCCAGTCCGGCGTCAGCAACGCCATCGCCCGGCTGGAGGATCAGCTCGGCCTGCGCCTCTTCGCCCGCACCACCCGCCGGGTCGGGCTGACCGAGGACGGCGCCGCCTTCTTCGAGCGCTGCCGGCGCGTGCTCGCCGAGCTCGACGAGGCCGAGCGCGTGCTGACGCAGTCGCGCCTGGCCCCGGCCGGGCGCCTGCGCCTCGATCTGCCGGTGCAGTTCGGGCGGCTCAAGATCGTGCCGCTGCTCGGCGCGTTCCGCGCGCAATACCCGGCGCTGCAGCTCGAGGTCAGCCTCACCGATCGCTTCATCGATCTCGTCGAGGAGGGCGTCGACGTCGCGGTGCGCATCGGCGCGCTGGCGGAATCGAGCCTGATCGCGCGCCGGCTGACCCACAGCCAGCTGCGCGTCGCCGGCGCGCCCGGCTATTTCGCGCGGCATGGCCGGCCGCAGAGCCCGGAGGAGCTCGCGCGCCATCAATGCCTGCCCTTCGCCATCCGCGACACGCGCGCGGTGCGCGACTGGCGTTTCCGCCGCGACGGCGTCGAGCTCACCCTGACTCCCAAGGCGGAGATGAGCTTCAATGACGGCGCCGCCATCGTCGCCGCCGCCTGCGCCGGCGACGGCCTCATTCAGATGAATGACTACGCGATCGACGATGCCGTGGCCGCCGGCGCCTTGGAGCCGGTGCTGGAGGCGTTCGATCCCGCCGCCAACCCGATCTGGCTGGTCTATCCCGCGACCCGCCATCTCTCGCCCAAGGTGCGCGCCTTCGTCGACTTCATGAGCGCGCGGTTCCGCTGAAGCCTGTGCCGGCGAAGTCCGGCGCACATCACCGCCGAATTTGCCAATGGCCAAATCCCGGCTATTGAGGGGCGGGAAGACGCGGCAACACGAGGACAGGCGCATGACTGTGACGGTGCTTTATCCCGAGGGGCAGATCCCCGACGACAGTCTCGAGCGCGCGGTGTTCGGGCCGGCGGTGCGCCTGGTGCTCAAGACGGCGGGCAAGCTCGCCGAGCTCAGCGACACCGAGTGCGCCGAGGTCGACGGACTCATGATCTCGCGCTTTTCTGTGAGCGAGGAGGACATGGCGCGCCTGCCGCGGCTGCGCGCCATCGTGCGCATGGGCGTCGGCTACGACCGGCTGGCGCGGCCGGCGGCGGCGCGGCGCAACATCCTCATCTGCAATGTGCCGGACTACGGCACCACCGAGGTTGCCGACCACGCGCTGGCGCTGCTGCTGGCGCTGCGCCGCGGCGTCATCCAACACCACGACGCGCAGCGCCGGACGCCGCCGGCGCCCTGGAGGCCGATCCCGGGCGAGCTGGTGCGCCGCGCCTCGGTGCAGAGCCTCGGCATCATCGGCCTCGGCCGCATCGGCACCGCGGCGGCGCTGCGCGCCCGCGCCTTCGGCTTCCGTGTCGTGTTCTACGATCCCTATCTGCCCAACGGCGCCGAGCTCGCGCTCGGCATCGGCCGCGCCGCCACGCTCGAGGAGCTGCTGCGCCAGAGCGACGCGATCACCATCCACACGCCGCTGACGCCCGAGACGCAGGGCATGCTGGGGCGCGACCAGCTCGCGCTGCTGCGGCGCGGCGCGGTGGTGGTGAACACGGCGCGTGGGCCCATCATCGATCTCGACGCGCTGGCGGCGCTGCTGCGCGAGGGCCATATCGCCGGTGCCGGTCTCGACGTCGTGCCGGTCGAGCCGCCGGTCGAGCCGCTGCCGGAGCTCATCCGCGCCTATCGCGCGCGCGAGCCCTGGCTCGAAGGCCGGCTGGTGATCACGCCGCACGCCGCCTACCACTCGCCCGAGGCGCTGCACGACACGCGCGTCAAGGCCGCCGAGACGATGCGCGCCGCGCTGCTCACCAACGCGCCCCGGAACGTGATCACGCCGGAGATGTTCTAGCCCGGTCCCGGGCACGATCCACCGCGGCGGGGGACGATGTCGGCGCCGCCGAGACACGGGAAGGAGCTGCCTTGAGCGATCCCTCGGTTCCGGTTGATCTTCTCGCCGTGCGCGCGCCCGCGCCCGACTGGTTCCGCTGGGCGGTGGCGTGCCCGCGTCAGTCGCGCTCGGTCGTCGTCGAAGGCTGCCCGATCCACTATCTCCTGTGGCCCGCCCGCGAGGAGCGCTTCGGCCAGCGCGGGCTGCTCTTCGTCCATGGCGGCGGCGCGCACGCCCATTGGTGGAGCTTCATCGCGCCTTACTTCACCCGCGGCTTCCGCGTCGCCGCCATCGACCTCTCGGGCATGGGCGACAGCGGCAGGCGCGAGAGCTACAGCGCCGAGCTGCGCGCCAAGGAGATGCGCGGCGTCATCGCCGATGCCGGGCTCGGCCTTCATCCCTTCGTCATCGGCCACAGCTTCGGCGGCTTCATGACCATGAAATTCGCCGCCCAGTTCGGCGACGAGCTCGGCGGCGCGGTGATCGTGGACTCGCCGATCCGCTCGCCCGAGGCGGAGGCGCAGCAGCCGCTCTCGCCGCCGCGCTGGGCGAACAAGAAGATCTATGAGAGCTCCGAGGCGGGGCTCGCCCGCTTCCGGCTGATGCCGCCGCAGAGCTGCGACAACGAGTTCATCGTCGAATATATCGCCCGGCACTCGCTGATGCCGGTGGCGGGCGGCTGGACCTGGAAATTCGACGGCGCGGCGATGGGCGCGCGCCGCTTCGGCGATCCCTTCCGCGACTATCTCCAGGCGGTGCGCTGCCGCGCGGCGCTGCTCTTCGGCGAGAAGAGCGCGCTGGTGTCGCGCGCGACCGCCTCCTACATGTCCTCGCTGATGGGGCCGCTCGCGCCCATCGTCGAGGTGCCGGAGGCGCAGCACCATGTCATGCTCGACCAGCCGCTCGCCTTCGTCGCGGCGCTGCGCATGCTGCTCGAGAGCTGGATCCGCGCCGAGCCTTAGGGGCGGGATGCTGGGCGGGTTCCACGAACTCGAGTTCGACTTTGTGGCCGACAATCCCGGACCGACGCTTTTTCATTGTCGCAAGCAGTTGCACATGGATTTCGGGTTCATGGTGCTCTTCAACTACTGGTTGGCGATCGCGCTCGACCTCGCCGACGGCAACGCCGCTTAGGGCGAGGCGAAGGCTGCGCAGACCCGCCCGCCGTGCGGCGGTCTTCTTGCGGCCGCCGGGTGCCGGAAAAACGGCGGGGCCGCGTGCCTTATCAGACGCGCAGGCGCTTGAATGCGGCCCGCCACCTCCCCAATTCTTTTGGCACTCGCTCTATTAGAGTGCCAATCGGGGAGAAGGCTTTCATGAAATTCCGTCCGTTACACGACCGCGTCGTGGTCCGTCGCCTCGAGCAGGAGGAGAAGACGGCCGGCGGCATCATCATCCCGGACACGGCCAAGGAGAAGCCGCAAGAGGGCGAAGTCGTCGCCGTCGGCCCGGGCGCCCGGGACGATCACGGCAAGCTTCAGCCGCTCGACCTCAAGGCGGGCGACCGCGTGCTGTTCGGCAAGTGGTCGGGCACCGAGGTCAAGATCGACGGCGAAGAGCTTATGATCATGAAGGAAAGCGACGTGATGGGCGTGATCGAGGGCAAGCCCTCGAAGGCCAAGAAAGTCGCCTGAGGGAGGAAAGCAATGGCAGCAAAAGAAGTCAGGTTCCAGACCGACGCGCGCGACCGGATGCTGCATGGCATCGAGATTCTCGCCCGTGCGGTGCGGGTGACGCTCGGCCCCAAGGGCCGCAACGTGGTCATCGACAAATCGTTCGGCGCGCCGCGCATCACCAAGGACGGGGTCACGGTGGCCAAGGAGATCGAGCTTGCCGACAAGTTCGAGAACATGGGCGCACAGATGATCCGCGAAGTCGCGACCAGGACCAGCGATCAGGCGGGGGATGGGACGACCACCGCGACGGTACTCGCCCACGCGATCGTCCGCGAAGGCGTCAAGGCAGTCGCCGCTGGGCTCAACCCCATGGATCTCAGACGCGGCATTGAACGTGCCGTGGAGGCGGTGGTCGAGGATCTGGAGAAGCGCTCGAAGAAGGTTTCGACCAATGAGGAGATCGCCCAGGTCGGGACGATCTCCGCCAATGGCGACAGGGAAGTCGGCGAGATGCTCTCGAAGGCGATGCAGAAGGTCGGCAATGAGGGCGTGATCACGGTCGAAGAAGCGAAGAGCATGGAGACCGAGCTCGAAGTGGTCGAAGGCATGCAGTTCGACCGCGGCTACATCTCTCCCTACTTCGTCACGAACGCGGAGAAGATGGTCTGCGAGCTCGACGATCCCTTCATTCTCATCCACGAGAAGAAGCTCTCAAACCTTCAGCCTCTGCTGCCGCTGCTCGAAGCCGTGGTCCAGAGCGGCAAGCCGCTGCTGATCATCGCCGAGGAGGTCGAGGGCGAGGCGCTCGCGACGCTGGTCGTCAACAAGCTGCGCGGCGGCCTCAAGGTGGCGGCGGTGAAAGCGCCGGGCTTCGGGGATCGCCGCAAGGCGATGCTCGAGGACATCGCCGTCCTGACGGCAGGCCAGCTCATCAGCGAGGATCTCGGCATCAAACTCGAGAACGTCACGCTCACCATGCTGGGCAAGGCCAAGAAGGCGCGGATCGAGAAGGAGAACACCACCATCATCGATGGCGCGGGCAAGAAGCAGGACATCCAAGGCCGGATCGGCCAGATCAAGGCGCAGATCGAGGAGACCACGTCCGACTATGACCGTGAGAAGCTTCAAGAGCGTCTCGCGAAGCTCGCCGGCGGCGTCGCGATCATTCGCGTCGGCGGCGCCACCGAGGTCGAGGTGAAGGAGCGCAAGGATCGCGTTGACGACGCGATGCACGCGACCCGCGCCGCGGTCGAGGAGGGTATCGTTCCCGGCGGCGGCGTGGCATTGCTCTACGCCAGCAAGGTCCTGAGCAGGCTCAAGCCTGCCAATGACGACCAGAAGGTGGGCATCGACATCGTGCGCCGTGCGCTGCAGACCCCGGTGCGCCAGATCGCCGAAAATGCCGGCGTCGACGGCTCCATCGTGGTGGGAAAGCTGTTGGAGGGCAATGACGGCAATCACGGGTTCGATGCGCAAACCAGCGAGTACGTCGACATGCTCAAGGCCGGCATCATCGATCCGACCAAGGTCGTACGTCTTGCCTTGCAGGATGCCGCGTCGGTCGCCGGGCTGCTCGTCACCACCGAGGCAATGGTGGCGGAGAAGCCCGAGCCGAAACCCGCTCCGGGGATGCCCCCCGGCGGCGGGATGGGCGGGATGGGCGGCATGGATTTTTGATCATTCGGGCTGCCAAGGGGACCGCTTCGGCGGTCCTCTCTTTTGTGCGTAAGACAGCGCGCTGCGTTGCAGCAGGCCCGAACCAATTTGCGCCCGCGTCGATGGCGCGGCAGCCTGCGGCTATGCATGGCTCTGACAACGGGGGTCGCCGCATGAAGACCGCGAGTTTTGCGTTGCGCTCGGCAACGTGTGCCGCTTTGTGCTTGATCTCGCTTGCGGCAATGGCGGCAGACTATCCCGCGCCGACGGAAGGCGACTGGACGGCACGCGATTTTAGGTTTCATACCGGCGAGATCATGCCGGAGCTGCGCTTGCATTACACCACGATCGGCGCAGCCTCCGGCCAGCCGGTGGTGATCCTGCACGGCACGAGCGGCACCGGCACGGGCCTGCTGTCGCCCCTCTTCGCCGGCGCGCTGTTCGGTCCCGGCCAGCCGCTGGATGCGAGCAAGTACTTCATCATCCTGCCGGACGCCATCGGCCACGGAAAGTCGTCCAAGCCCTCCGATGGGCCTCGGACGAAATTTCCGCAATACGATTACGCCGACATGGTCGAGGCCGGTTACCGGCTGATCCAAGAGGGTCTTGGCATCCGTCACCTGCGGCTGGTTCTCGGCATCTCGATGGGCGGCATGGAGACCTGGATTTGGGGCGAGAAATACCCGGACTTCATGGATGTCCTGGTGCCGATGGCGTCGCAGCCGAGCGCCATGGCGAGCCGCAATTGGATGCTGCGCCGGCTGCTGATCGAGACGATACGCACCGATCCCGACTGGAATAACGGCAACTACGCCGCGCAGCCCCGCTCGCTGCGCGTGGCCAGCGTGTTTTTCAACATCGCCACCAATGGCGGAACGCTGGCCTACCAGAAGCTGGCGCCGACGCGCGCAGACGCCGACACGCTGGTCGACGATCGGTTGGCGGCGCCTTTCACCGCCGATGCCAACGACTTTCTGTACCAATGGGGCTCTTCCGCCGACTACGATCCGTCGCCCGGCTTGGAGCGCATTCGGGCGACGCTGCTCGCGATCAACTCCGCGGACGATGAGCGCAACCCTCCGGAGTCCGGGATCATGGAACGCGAACTCAAACGCGTGAGGAACGGCCGCCTCTACCTGATTCGGGCGAGCGACGAGACACGCGGCCACGGCACCGTCGCCATAGCCAAGTTCTACGTACAGCAGCTATGGGAATTGCTCCAGACCGCGCCCCAACGGCCGATGTAGCGCTCACCCCGCCCGGAGCTGGTGGCCGTTCGTGCCTGCCGAGGTTCTTGTCGCGCCCATGTCTCCAGGAGCGTCGTTGGATGTGCTCCCACGGCAGTGGCGTGTGATGTACGCCGAATTGCGTATTCGCGGCCGAAGCGACTGCGAATAGCCTGCCCACTTCAGTGTCGGTTCTGCGCCTAACTCAACGTGGAGGATGTCATGGCACCAGGGCGAGCCGCTGACTTGACGCAAAGCGCCGAGCACAAGAGCTTCCGACAACCAGATGAGGTGCGCGAGTTTCCCAACGGTCGCCTCGAGCTGGTCAAGGTCGGGGGCGCCACGATCGCCCGCGCCCTGTTCGAACCGGGCTGGCGCTGGGCGAGCTCAGTCCAGCCGATCGCAAAGACGAAAAGCTGCGAGGCGCCGCATTTCCAGTATCACGTCGCCGGCGTTCTCCGCATCAGGATGGATGACGGTACCGAGTTCGACTGCAAGCCGGGTGATGTCTCGCTCCTGCCCTCGGGCCATGACGCCTGGGTTGTCGGCGACGAGCCGGCCGTGGTCGTCGATTTTCAGGGCATGGTCGACTATGCAAAGGGAGCGCCGGGCGGCCGCTGAGCCTTCAGCAATCGTCGCCGTTTCCACCAGCGGCGGCGAGCGCGCACAGCGCCGCTGCCATGCGCGTCTCGACGCCGAGCTTGTCGAAGACGTGTTCGAGATGCTTCTGGACGGTGCGCGGGCTGATCGCCAGCACTGCGGCGATCTCTTCATTGGTCTTGCCGGCGGCAAGGATCGCCAGCACGTCGCGCTCGCGCGACGTCAATGGCAGCCCCGCGAGTTCATCCGCGGCCAGCGCTGCCCGCTCCCGAAGCATCAGCAGCTCGCCGCGCTCGGGGGCGAGCGGGTCGGCGATGAAGTGGATGGTCAATTTCCAGCCGCCTCGCTCGGTCACATAGGGCGCGCCGACACCGGGGTGGAGCCAGTCGAGCCCCCAATTGACGCTGCGGCGGCGGAGCCACCGCCGCAGCGCCTCCGGCGCTTGGCCGCGCGCACCCGCCGGCGCGTCGCGAAAGAAATGCCGCAACTGTTGCACAGTCCCGGCCGAAACGTCCAAAAGCCGACCATCGTCCGTCACCTTGGCCGTGTACCAGCCGGCGCGTGCGGCGATGCCTTGAAGCGAGGCTTGCCCGAGCCGCGCCTCCTCGCCCGCCATGATGCTTCGGTACAGCGCGGTGAGCGGAGGCCGGAGAACGTCGATGACGGCTCGATCGGCATCATCGAAATTCGAGCCGCTGCGGTTGAAGACCACGCTGACGACGGTAATGTTATCGATGCGCAGCGGCAACGCCATGACGTGGTTGACGCCGATGCGCCCGTAATAGTCGGCGAAGACGGGAGAGCTGCGAAAGGCGCTGAGGCTCACGCAGTCGGTGATGCGCTGCGTCGGCCCATGCGGGTGCGTGCTGTGATAGCGCACCAGCGGATGCTCGCGGAAATGGCGATCGAACGCGGCGCGGTCCGCTTCCGAAAGCGCCTCGCCCGGGCGGCCGATCACCGTGCGCGTCTGCCGCTCCAGATCGCACAGGCTGAGCGTCGTGAGATCGGAGCCGACGAGCTCGGCGAGCCGATCCAGCGCGTCCCGCACGAACGACCTGGGATCTTGGTTCTCCGCCGCGATCGCGTCGAACGCCGCCAGCGCTCGTCGCGAATCGCCGCTGCGCAATGCTGCGTTGATCGCGTCGGCCATCGTCCACCTTCCGTCCCGCCGAATGGCGGCCAAGGTGCGTCGCGCCCGACGAAGGTACCAAACCGGCAAGGGTGCGCAAAGGCGCAAGTGCGGCGGCATTTGAAAAGCCGGGCTTTTGACGTAGGCTTTGGAGCATGAGCGAAACCGAGGCGATGTTCGCCGTGTTGCGGCAATCCGCCGATCCGGTCGCGGTGGACGCCATCCAACGTCTGGTTGAAAGCCGGTCCGACCGCGAACTGTGCCGGATCAACGTCCTCGCCTTCGCCGCCAAGGGAGGGCTCGACGAGGAGCGTACCCTCGCGGCCTTCCTGCACGCCGCCCGGATCGGCCTTTTCGAACTGTCGTGGAACGTGCTGTGTCCCGGCTGCGGCGGGGTGCTCGACGCGAGCGCCACCCTCAAAAGCATCGACAGGGCGGAGTACGACTGCGCGCTGTGTGCGGCCGGTTACGAGCCCACGCTGGACGAGATGATCGAAGTGACGTTCACCGTCAGTCCGCGGGTGCGCAGGATCGCGGCACACGAGCCGAACACGCTCCCTGCCGCGGAGTATCTGCGTCAGATCTTCTGGAGCTCGGGCGTCGATCTTCCGGAAGATATCGGGGAACTGCTCGATGCGGTGACGCTCGAGTCGCTCGAACTGCCTCCGGGCGATAAAGCCATTTTGTCGCTGAACCTGCCGGCGGAGTTTGTGATCGTTTTCGATCCGGTCACGCACGCGGCGCAGTTTCTCGACGTCAAAGGCGAGCCGACGCGCGAGCGGCAAAGCCTGTCTCTCGTGTTTAACTCGGTTCGCGCTCCGACCGGAACCACGGCGCTTCGTCCCGGCCCCTTGCGCATCTCGCTCGAGAACCGTTCTGGCCAGCGCGTCCTGCCTGCTCTCTGGATTGCGGGGGACAAGCTGCACGACCTCCTCGGCAGGCGCCGGCCGTTCGTGACCGCGAAGCGCCTGCTCACCAACCAGGTGTTTCGCGACATCTACCGTACGGACACGCTCAACATCGATCAGCGCCTCAAGATCACGAGCCTCACTTTCCTCTTTACGGACCTGCAGGGCTCGACCGCGCTCTACGAGCGGGTCGGCGATCTCGTGGCGTTCGATCTTGTGAAGGCGCATTTCCGTGCCTTGACGGAGATTGTCGCCGCCGAAACCGGTGCAGTGGTCAAGACGATCGGCGACGCGGTCATGGCGACGTTTCCGACGCCGAACCGGGCGGTCGCGGCGGCGTTGCGCATGCGCGAAGCCATGCGCAATCTCAATGCCGAGCGCCAGAGCGAGGATTTGCTGTTGAAGATCGGCATTCACGTGGGACCGTGCCTTGCCGTGGTGCTCAACGATCGCCAAGACTACTTCGGCCAGACCGTCAACATCGCTTCGCGCGTGCAGAACCTCGCGGGCTCGCGCTCGATCCTTGCGAGCGGCTCGGTCGTGAAGGACCCTCAGTCGGCCGCGTTGCTTCAAAGCAACGGCTTGATCCCTGTCGCTCGAAGCGAAGCGCTCCGCGGCATCACGGATGGGGTGCCGGTTTACGAGATCCCTTGAGAGGTTGTCTCCTCGGCGTGTGAGGGTGCGCTAAGCTCCGAGCGCCGCCGGGCATGCGCCTGCCGCCGCGTCGGGCAGGCAGCCCAGCGCCGCGAGGCTCCGGCGCACCGCCGTGTCGAGCGGCGTGCGCGGCTCGGGCCCGATCAGCGCCTCGAGCTTGCGGTTGTCGAGGCGCAGCGGCTCCTGCCAGAGATAGCGCATCTCGATCATCTCGGCGAAAGTCTCGTTGAAGGGCGCGGCGAGATAGAGCAGCGCTGCCGGGAAGGGCAGGATCGGCGCGCGCGGATTGCCGGCGGCGCGGCGGATCGCCTCGGCGATCTCGACGCCGCGCGGCAGCCAATGCCCGGCGAAATGCACCGCCTCCACCGGCGCCAGCCGCGCCTCGATCGCCGCCAGCCGCACGATCGCCTGCGCGAGATCCGGCAGATAGGCGAAGGCGTGGCCGATGTCGTGCCGGCCGGGATAGATCACGAAACGCACCTTCTTCCCCGGCCGCACCATGGCGGTGCTGAACCAGGAGCTCGGACCGTACCCGCCGAAGAAATCGCCGGCGCGCACCACCAGCGAGCGCACGCCGTCGCGCGCCGCGCGCGCGAGGCGCTCTTCCATCTCGACGCGGATGCGGCCTTTACGCGTCGCCGGATGCTGCGGCGAGCGCTCGTCGAGCACCGCCCCCGCGTCCCGGCCGAAATTGTAGATGTTGGCCGGCAGCACCAGCCGCGCGCCGCTGGCGCGCGCGGCGGCAATCGAGCTCTCGAGCATCGGCAAGGCCAGCCCGCGCCAGTTGCGATAGCCCGGCGGATTGGCGGCGTGCAGCAGGAGTTGCGCGCCGTGCGCAGCGGCGACAACGTCGGCCGCGCGCAGCGCATCGCCCGCCAGCCACTCCACCGGTCCTAACCCGGCGAAGTCGCGCCGGGCGCGCGCGACGTCGCGGGTGAGCGCGCGCACGCGCCAGCCGGCGGCGATGAGCGCCTTCGCCGTCTCGCCGCCGATGCCGCCGGTGGCGCCGATGATCAAGGCGGTCTCTGTGTCGGTTGCGGTCATGCTGTCCTCCTGGGGCTGCGGATAAGAGGAAGATGGCGCAGTGAGGGATAAGCGAAAATTGACCAATGTTGTTTAATTGATATACATTTTCGTATGACTGCCGAGCCCGGATGGGAGCTCTACCACTCGTTCCTCGCGGTGCTGCGCCAGGGCAGCCTGTCCGCCGCGGCGCGCCGGCTGCGGCTGACCCAGCCGACCATCGGCCGGCATGTCGCGGCGCTGGAGGCGGCGCTCGGGGTGGCGCTGTTCACGCGCTCGCCGGGTGGGCTCGTGCCGACGCCGGCGGCGCTCGGCCTTGCCACCCATGCCGAGGCGATGGAAGCCGCCGCCGAGGCGTTGCGGCGTGCCGCCTCGGGCGAGGCGGAGGAGGAGCGCGGCACGGTGCGGCTCACCGCCAGCGAGATGATGGGCGCGGAGGTGCTGCCGGCAATCCTGGCGCGCTTCCGCGAGCGCCATCCCGACATCGCGCTCGAGCTCGTGCTCAGCAACCGCAACGAGGATCTATTGCGGCGCGAGGCCGACATCGCGCTGCGCATGGCGCGCCCGCGCCAGGCGGCGCTGGCGGCGCGGCGCATCGGCACGGTCGGCCTCGGCCTCTACGCGCATCGCCGCCACATCGCCGCCTTCGGCCTGCCGCAAAGCCTCGAGGAGCTGCTGCGCCATCCCATCATCGGCTTCGACCGCGACGACAGCTCCTGGCGCAGCCTCGGCGATCTCGGCCTGCCGGTGACGCGCGAGCTCTTCGCCTTCCGCGCCGACAGCGATCTCGCGCAGCTTGCCGCGCTGCGCGCCGGGCTCGGCATCGGCGGCTGCCAGCATGGCATCGCCCGGCGCGAGCGCGACCTCGTGCCGGTGCTGCCGCAAGCGCTCAGCTTCTCGCTCGAGATGTGGCTCGCCATGCACGAGGATCTCCGCGCCAGCCGGCGCGTGCGGCTGCTGTTCGATCACCTCGCCGCGGCGCTGGCGGACTACGCGAGGCTCACAGCGCCAGCATCAGCGTAACGCCGATGCCGGCGATCGCCGCCGCGCCGATCGGCAGCAGCCGCTGGCCGATCCGGCTCTCCGCCGCGGTCCCGAGCGCGACGCCGACGAGCTGCAGCACGCCGGTGGCGCAAAGGAAGCCCAGCGCGTAGGGCATCGGCGTAGCGCTTTCCGGCATCTCGGCGCCATGGGCGTAGCCATGGACGAGACCGAACAAGCCCACCACCGCCACGCCGATCGGCAGAATCGGTCGCGCCGCCACGGCGAGCAGCACGCCCAGCACGGCGACGGAGATGGCGATGCCGTCCCGGCTGCCGGGCAGGCTGACCCCCGCCAG
Organism: Allostellaceae bacterium; assembly: GCA_052143095.1. GTDB lineage: Bacteria > Pseudomonadota > Alphaproteobacteria > ATCC43930 > CGMCC-115725 > DAHUYF01. Next base: position 8,339 of record JBKQTR010000512.1, on the reverse strand, counting down.
CGCCAGCGCCGCCCCCAAGGTCATCAGCAACGCGAAGAAGCCCGGCAGCAGCCACACCGCGCGCCGCCCGTTCTGCGCCGCCCAGAGGCCGACGGCGATCATCGCCGCGATATGGTCGATGCCGCCGAAGGGATGGGCGAAGCCGTCGCTCCAGCCGCCGGCGCCGACCGGGCCGGGATGCCCCCAGCCCGGCGCCGCCGCCAGCGCGTAAAGCCCGGTCCAGGCGGTGACGCCGAACAGCAGCAGCACGCCATGTCCGATCCGGCTTGACCGCATCCCCGCTCTCCTCGCCGCAGACGCCGCCGGAATCAAAGCAAGATCGGGGCCAGGGCGTCGTGCCCGTGGAAGCGCGGATTCTGGTCGGCCGGTCGCCTGTCAACCGCGCAGCTTGCGCGCAATTTGGGCAGGGTTGCGTCGAAAAAAGATTCACCCGCGTCGAGCGCGACGACGGTCACCGCAGTCGGTCCACCGTGAACAGCTCCTGCGCGCGGCCGACGCCGCGCAGCGCATAGCGGCCGACGGAAACGAAGCCGGCGCGCGCCTCGGGACCCGCCGCCTCCACGAACGCCGCGGAGAGCAGCAAAGGCTGCTCGGCCGAGCGGCACATCGCGGCGATGCGGCTCGCCAGGTTCACCGCCGGACCGACGATGGTGAAGTCCAGTCGCGTGACGCTGCCGATATTGCCGAAGAACATCGCGCCGGCATGGAGGCCGAGATAGAACTCGGTCGTCGGCAGGCCACCCTCGGCGCGGCGCGCATTGAGCGCGCCGACGTGGTGCTGCGCGGTCTCGGCCGCGGCCAGCGCCCGGGCGCACGCGCGTCCGGGCTCGTCCGCCGGGAAGAGCGCGAGGATGCCGTCGCCGATCAGCTTCAGCACATCCCCGCCGTGGTCCGAGATCGCCGAAATGATCGCGTCGGCGTAGTCGTTGAGGAACGGGATGATCTGCTCCGGCGCCGCCGCGTCGGAGATCCGGGTATAGCTCCTGAGATCGCTGTACCAGATCACCCCGCTGATCTTCTCGGCGACGCCGCGGCCGATGCCGCCGCGCAGCACGCGACGGCCGGCGTCGCGGCCGAGATAGGTCTCGACCAGGGTCGCGGCGATGCGCGCCAGCGATGCCGATTTTATCGCCAGGCCGAGCGCGGCGCTCAGCTGGCGCAGCGCGGCGACGTGCTCGCCGCTGAAGCCCGCCGCCGCCTCGGTTGCCCAGGCGGAATAGATGCAGTCCATCTCGCCGATGACGGCGTCGGCGGCGAAGCGGTGGATGAGCGCAACGTAATCGGCCATGCTGTTCGCCCGCCAATCGTCGAGGCCGCTGAAAGGCGGCGCCTGTTGCGTGTCGAGGCGCAGCCGGAGCAGGTGCTCGCCCGATTCGACCAGGCTGTAGAACGGGCTGCGGCGCCAGTTTTCCGCGGCCGCGCCCTCCTTGGTGGAGCCGTACTCGATGATTTCCGCTGCTGCCGGCTGGTCCCACCGCCAGCGAAACGCCCGTCCCTCATGGATCGGGTGGAGCGTGTCGACCAGCACCAGCGCCCGTGCGACGGGCAAGCCGACGGCGCGGGCGCGGCGGCAAAGCTCGCCGAGCAACGCCGTCTCCGGCGTGCCGGCGAGACCGCCCTCGACCAGCCAATCGGCCAGCCGCGTGACATCGGCCTCCTTCATGCTCGCGCTAATCTAGGAAGACGCGCGCCGCCAGCCAACCGTCAACGCGAGGAAGGCGGCAAAGAGCAGCGCGAAGGCGGCGATGAGCCCGTCGGGGTTCCAGAGATCCATGGCGATGCCGCCGAGGCTCGGCCCCAGCAGCGAGCCCAAGCCATAGGCGATGATGAGCGCGGCATTGGCGCTCATCAGCTCGGCGCCGCGGAAGCGCGCCCCGGCCATGGCGAGCGCCACGGGATAGATGCCGGCGGCGAGCCCGCCCCACAGCAGCACGGCGGCGAAGATGGCGAGGCTGCCGGCCTCGGCGGCGAGCGGCAGCAGCGCCGCGCCGGCGAGCCCGGCGAGCGCGCAGAGCCGCAGCACGCTGAGCCGCGCCATCTTGTCGGACAGAAAGCCGATCGGCAGCTGCAGTGCGATCGAGCCCATGCCGATCGCGGTCAGCAGCGCCGCCGCCGGCGCCGGAGCAAAGCCGGTGCGCACGCCCCAGATCGGCAGCAGCGCCAGCGCCGCCGCCTCGAAGAGGCCGTAAAGCCCGACCGCCAGCACGATGAAGGGCGCCTTGGCGAAGATGGCGAGCGCGCTGCCGGCGGGCTCGCGCCCGAAACCGCGGGCGAGCCGGCCGATGCCGAGCAGCGGCAGCGCCGCCAACGCGGAGACGCCGGCGCCGGCCAGGAACGGCAGCCAGCCCTCGATGCCGGTGAGCGCGAGCAGCAGCGGTCCCAGCGCGAAGCCGGCGGCCAGCGCCGCGGCGTAGAGGCCGATGACGCGGCCGCGGCTCGCATCGCCCGCCAGCAAATTGATCCACGCCTCGGTGGCGGTGAAGAGGCTGGAGCCGACCATGCCCAGCAACAAGCGCAGCGCGAACCACGCCATCAGGCCGTCGAACAGCCCCATCGCCAGGAACAGCACGATGTCGAGGCCGAGACAGGCGAGGAGAAAGGCGCGGATGCCGAAGCGCCGCACCAGGCGCGGCGTCCAGAGCGGGCCGAGAATGACGCCGAAATATCCCGCCGCGGCGTTGAGGCCGATCAGGCTCGTCACGGTGCCGCGCGCCTCGAGCAGCAGCGAGAACAGCGGCGCGCTGAAGCCGATGCCGATGCCGAACACCGCCACCGCGGCGATCGCCGCGGCGAGGCTCCAGCGCCGCTGCGCCGCGGTCAGCGGCGCCGCCGGTTCGCGCTCCGCCATCTCGCTATCCCCTCCCGAGCCGGTGGCGCGCCGCGGAGCGCGTCGGCTATGCTGGCGCGAGACAAGCAGAAGCGCAGGAGGAAAGCCATGGCCGAGCCCGCCGTGCTCTACGCCGTTCAGGACCGCATCGCCACCGTCACCTTCAACCGCCCCGACCGGCTCAACGCCTTCAACGCCGAGATGGAGACGGGGTTGCGCCAGGCGATGGCGCAAGCGGCGCGCGACCCGGCGGTGCGCGTCATCATTCTCACCGGCGCCGGGCGCGGCTTCTGCGCCGGCGCCGACATGGAGCGGCTCTCCGGCGCCGCCGGCTCGGGCGGTGCCACGATCCCGCGCGAGGCGCCGCAACCGCTCGATCTCGGCGGTCCCATGCGCGCCGATTTCCAGCATCGCTACAGCTATTTCCCGGCCATCCCCAAGCCGGTCATCGGTGCCGTCAACGGCCCGGCGGCCGGCCTCGGCTTCGTCTTCGCCTGCTATTGCGATCTGCGCTTTGCCGGCAGCGAGGCGATCTTCACCACCGCCTTCTCGCGCCGCGGGCTCATCGCCGAATACGGCCTCGCCTGGCTGCTGCCGCGGCTGGTGGGGCCGGGTCCCGCCGCCGATCTGCTGTTCTCGGCGCGCCGCGTCGGCGCCGAGGAGGCCCTGCACCTCGGCCTCGTCAACCGCGTCTTCCCGCAGGCCGAGTTCCTGCCGCGCGTCTTGGAGTATGCGGGCGAGCTCGCCGCCGCCGTCTCGCCGCGCTCGATGCGCGTCATGAAGCGACAGCTCTGGGAAGGCATGCTGAGCGGCCTCGGCGCCTCGGTCGAGCTCGCCAACGAGGAAATGCGCGGCAGCTTCCTCAGCGAAGATTTCAGGGAAGGCGTCGCGCATTTCGTCGAGAAGCGCGCGGCACGGTTCACCGGGAAATAGGCGAGGGCGAACGAGCGCGTGTTTTCGCTGGATCGACGCCGTGCGTCCTTCGACTGCTCGCTACGCTCGCGCTCAGGATGAGGCGCATTTCTTTGTGCCATCAACAATCCACCTCATCCTGAGCTGGCGCGCGCAGCGCGCCTGTCGAAGGACGCACGACGCTTATGCAGCGGACCTTGCTCTACGTCTGGAGAAACCTCGCCGTCACGGTGCAGCGCTTCAGCGCCTCGCGGTCCTCGCGCGGCAGGCGGTGGCGCAGCGCAAAGCGGCGCCAGCGCGGCGCGAGCTCGGCGAGCGCGATCCCGGGGTCGAGCGGTGCCAGCTGCACCACGTTCTCGCGCAGCGCGCGCGGGCCCGTGAAGAGGGAGCGCCCGACCGCCGCCTCGATCGCCGTCGCCTCGGCGCGCGCCAGCTGATCGTCGACGAAGGCCGCCCAGTTCACGGCGATGCAGCCGCCTTGCGTCAGCGCCGCCGCGCAATCGCGCCAGAAGCCGGGCTCGAAGCTCGCCATGCCGCGCCCGTCATAGAGATCGGCGAGGATCACGTCATAGGCGCCGCGGCGATCAGCGACGAAGTCCTGCGCATCCGCCTCGACCACCGGCGCGGTAATGTGGAAGAAGCGGCGGGCCAGCTCGATGACCGCGCGGTCGCGCTCGACCACCGTCACCGCGCAGTCCGGCAGATAGGCCCTAAGGTGGCGCAGCATGGCGCCGCCGCCGAGCCCGAGCAGCAGCGCCGTGCCGGGCCGCGCCGCGAGCGCCAGCGCGATCAGCATCAGCCGCTCGTAGTGAAAGATCAGCCGTTCCGGATGCAGCAGATCCATGCCGGATTGCTCGGTGAGCTGCCCGTTCTCGCCGATGGCGCCGAGGATGCGGGTGATGCGCGCGCCCTCGGTCAAATCGACGACGAACAGCGAGGAGCGGAAGCGCGGCGTGCGCCGCAGCTGCTGGATGCGGCAGCCCGTCCCGTATTGCTCGACGATGCGCTCGCGCAACACTTCGCTAGCGCGCCGGCACGCCGTGGCGGATGAGCGAGCGGCGGCCGCGGTGCCAGTAGAGCGGTGGGCTCGCCGGCGCCGCGCCGCGCCAGGCCTCGACGGCGCAGCGCAGCATGAATCTGGTGACGTTCTGCATCAGCCCCGGCGGCTCGTTCTCGACCGGATGCCAGTGGAGATCGTCGAGCTCCTCGCAGGGCACGAGCTTGCCGGCGGCGTGGCGGCCATCGGCGACGAAGAAGCGCGCGTGGAAGCGGATCGGCGAGGCGGTCGGCGTGATGGCGCGGCCGACCAGCCGCAGCAGCGCCGGTGCCGGCGCGAGCCCCCGCGCGCGATAGGCTTCCTCGACCGGCGTGAGCGTTCCATTGGCTTTCTCCGCGCGCCCGCGCGTCTCGCCGACCACGAGCCCGGTCTCCTCGAAGGTCTCGCGCAGCGCCGCATGCTTCAAGGCGAGAAACGCCGGCGCGGGCTCGCCGCGCTCTCCCGCCCAGCGCCGCGCATCCTCGGGGATGACGCGGCCGCCGGGGAAGACATAACGCCCCGGCATGAAGCGCGCGCCCTTGCCGCGCCGGCCGAGCAGCACCTCGAGCCCCGATCCGCGCGCGCGCAGCAGGATGAGGCTCGCCGCGTCGCGCGGCCTGACCGGCTTCTTCTCCATGCTCTTCCCCCGCCCGTTTTTTGCCGCGGCAGTAGATCATGGCGCAAGAACCCGCGCAAACCGAACCGGCCCCGGGACCGAGGATGGTCTTGCCGCGCGTCGCCCGGTATAACCGCCAGCGGCAGAGGAGGCGGACGCGGTGACCTACACTTTCTCCGTCATCTCCGACGAGATCGCGCCCGACATCGACACGGCGATCCGCTTCGCGCGCGAGCACGGCCTCAGCCATCTCGACCTGCGCTCGATCGACGGGCGCAACCTCATCGACCTCGAGGACGGCGCGCTGGCGGCGCTGGCGCGCAAGCTGCAAGCGGCCGGGCTCGCCGTCGCCTGCCTCGCCTCGCCGCTGCTCAAATGGCTGCCGCCGGGAAGGAGCCATCCGCCGCAGCGCCACGACGCCTTCGGCTTCGCTGCCGGCGCCGTCGACGAGACGCGGCGCTTCCGGCGCTGCTTCGAGATCTGCGAGCGTCTCGGCACCCGGCGGCTGCGCATCTTCAGCTATCTCGCCTATGACGGCTTCGCGCCCGCCGACCTCGCCCGGCCGCTTTCGGCGCTGCTCGATCTCGCCGAGCGCCACGACTGCGTGCTGCTGCTGGAGAACGAGCCGGTCTGCAACATCGCCACCGCGCCGGCGCTGCTCGATCTCGTCGCCGGCATCGCGCATCGGCGGCTGCGCGCGTTGTTCGATCTCGGCAATCTCCAGGCGATGGGCGCGCCGCCCAGCGCCGCCGAGATCGCCGCGCTGGCGCCATGGATCGGCTATATCCATGTCAAGGATTACGCGTCGGGGCGCGGCATCGTGCCGCTCGGCGAGGGCGCCGCCGACCATCGCCGGGCGCTGGCGATCATCGCCGACGCCGCTGCGCTCGAGGACATTCCGCTCGCGCTGGAGACGCATCTGCCGGCGCAGGGCTGGGCGGCGAGCGCGGTCTCGCTCGCCGCGTTGCGCGCTCTGCTCGCCGAGCTCCCGGCGCGCGCCCGTTTCAAAACGCCAGATGGACCGTCAGGTTGAGCGAGCCGTAATGGTCCCCGCCGGTCTGGTGGACGAATTCGGGGCTGCGCCAGATATAGCTGTAAGCGAGCCGGAAATGGTCGTAGAAGACGGCGAGGCCGGCCTCCAGATCGCCCACCGCCGGATACTTGTCGACGCTGGCGCTCGATTTGAAATCATTGCCGTCGAGGAAGATGTTGTGGGCGACGGCGCGCGCCTCAGTGCCGACGAAACCATAGCAGCCCCAATCGCCGGTCATTCGGCTCGGATTGATGTAGTCCGCGCCGGTGTTGAGGTCGATATGCGGCGGCCCGTAATCCGCGCGCAGATTGCGCCCGAGGCGCAGCATGCCGCCGGCGCCGGCATAGTCGTAGACATTGCCGACGCGCAGATCCCATTGCGGGATCGCGTCCCAGCCCCAGCCCGCGTCGTTCTCGCCGTGCCGGCGCCATTTGCGCTGGTAGAAGAGGTCCAGCGTCGGCTCGTCGTGGAGCTGCGCGTGCCAGCCGGCGAAGGGCGAGACGTCGATCAGCAGGTGGAAGCGGGTCTGGGTCGCGTTGGCGAGCGAGCCCGGCCCGACTAGGCCGAGCTTGAGCTCGAGATCGTCGAAGCGGTCGACGCCGTCGGCGGTGCCGGGCGTGTCCTGCATCAGGCCGGCGCCGCCATAGAGCCAGCCGGCGTAAGGCCGGTCGCGCGGATCGGGATTGACCAGCGCCGGGTTCTGCGGCGTGTAGATGTTCTGGCCGAGCGGGATCAGGTTGTAGCGCCGCGACACATCGGTCGCGTCGGGGAAGATCGGCGGGAACCAGGTGAAGGGCTGCTGCCAGAGCGGGTCGTGCACATCACCCGAGGTGCCGGAGAAGCGGATGCCGTGGGTGTAGTGCCGGTCATGGTTGTGCGGCGCCCAGTAATCATCCTCCTCGAGGACGGTCGCGGTCCAGTCATTGTCCGGCGCGCTTTGCTGCGCGCGCGCCTGCGTCGCGGCGAGGAGCGCGGTTGCGGCGAGAATTGCGGCAGCGATGCTGTGGTGCAAACCCATCCTGCCCCTCGACGGACGCGTGACTGGGACCCGATCAAACGCTCACGATCTTGCCGGGGTTCAGAATGTTGTCGGGGTCGAGCGCCTGCTTGATCGCGCGCATGACGCTCACCGCCTCGCCATGCTCGGCGATGAGGAAGTTCATCTTGCCGTAGCCGACGCCATGCTCGCCGGTGCAGGTGCCGTCCATGGCGATGGCGCGCTGCACCAGCCGGTCGTTGAGCCGGCTCGCCTCGGCGATCTCCTCGCGCCGCGCCGGATCGACCAGGAGGGCGACGTGGAAATTGCCGTCGCCGACATGGCCGACCATGGCGCCGGTGAGGCTCGAGCGGTCGAGATCGGCGCGGGTCTCGCCGATGCATTCGGCGAGCCGCGAGATCGGCACGCAGACATCGGTCGCCCAGACGCGCGCCCCCGGTCGGGTTGCCATCGCCGCGTAATGCGCGTCATGGCGCGCCTGCCACAGCTTGGAGCGCTCCTCCGGCGTCGCCGCCCAGCGGAATGCGCTGCCGCCCTGCTCGGCGGCGAACTCCTTCACCTGCGCCACCTGCTCCTCGACGCCGCGCGGCGTGCCGTGGAACTCGAAGAAGAGATGCGGCTCGGCGCGAAAGCCCCTAAGCTTGCCATAGGCGGCGACCGCCGCCATCGCGGCCTCGTCGAGCAGCTCGATTCGCGCCACCGGCACGCCGGCCTGGATGGTGGCGACGACCGTGTCCACCGCCGCCTCGACCGAGGGGAAGGGGCAGACCGCCGCCATGATCGCCTCGGGAATGCCGTAGAGCCTGAGCGTCACCTCGGTGATCACCCCCAAGGTCCCTTCCGAGCCGACGAAGAGCCGCGTCAGATCGTAGCCCGCCGCCGATTTCCGCGCCCGGCGCGCCGTGCGGATCACCCGGC
>JBKQTR010000511.1:0-8357 GCA_052143095.1 Allostellaceae bacterium | reverse complement strand
CGCTCATTCGCCAAGTCGAGGCGCTGACGCGTCGCAATCCGGTGCTGATGGTCTTCGAGGACGCGCATTGGATCGACCCCACGAGCCTGGAAGTGCTCGGCCGGGCCGTGAACCGGATCGCGACCCTTCGCGTGCTGCTGATCGTGACCTTCCGGCCGGAGTTCGAGCCTCCCTGGATCGGACAGCCTCACGTGACCTCCCTCACCATCAATCGGCTGACCCGGCGCGACGTCGGCTCGATGATCGACGGGGTCGTCGGCAACAAGCTTCTGCCGCCGAGCATCAGGCAGGACATCATCGAGCGCACCGACGGCATTCCGCTGTTCGTGGAGGAGATGACGAGGGCGGTGCTGGAGGCGGAGAGCGAGGGCGCGGCCCGGCGCACGGTTGCGGCGGTTCCATCTCCGGCCATGGCGGTCCCCGCAAGTTTGCACGCGTCGCTGATGGCGCGGCTCGACCGGCTCGGCCCCGCCAAGGAGGTGGCGCAGATCGGGGCGACGATGGGTCGGGAGTTCTCGCATGCTCTGCTCGCATCGGTAACGCGCTGGAGCGAAGTCGACCTAGGCTCGGCGCTCGGCCGTCTCATCCAGGCCGGTTTGCTTTTCCGGCAGGGGGTGGCGCCCCATGCGACATACCTGTTCAAGCATGCGTTGGTGCAGGACGCGGCCTATGGCACACTCCTGCGCGAGCCGAGACGCGCGCTTCACGCCCGTATCGCCGAAGCCCTCGAAAGCCAATTCGCGGAAATGGCCGAGAGCCAGCCCGAGATACTGGCGCGTCACTGCACTGAGGCTGGGTTGATCGAGAAGGCGGCGGGCCTATGGGGCAAGGCAGGACAGCGGTCGCTGGCGCGCTCGGCACTGGTCGAAGCCACAGCTCAGTTCACCCGGGCCCTCGACCAGATCGCAACCTTGCCCGGCACGGCATCCCTGCGCCGCCAGCAGATCGAACTTCAGGTCGCGCTTGCCAACGCTTTGATGCACACCAAAGGGCATGCCGCCGCCGAAACCAAGGCGGCTGCGGAGCAGGCACGCTTGCTGATCGAGCAAGCTGAAGCGCTGGGAGAGCCTCCCGAAGACCCGTTGCTGCTGTTCTCGGTCCTCTACGCCTTCTGGGTCGCGAACCTTGTGGCATTCAATGGCGATGCGGTGCGCGATCTCGCGGCGCAGTTCCAGGCGCTGGCGGAGAAGCAAAGGACGACAGCCCCGCTCATGATTGGGCATCGCCTCATGGGACTTTCCTTAGTGCAAACGGGGGACATCGCGGAAGGCCGGGAGCACTTGGATCAAGCGATCGCGCTTTACGATCCTGCCGAGCATCGTCCGCTGGCGACGCGATTTGGCCAAGATGTTGGGGTGGTAATCTTATCCTTTCGGTCCTTGGTTCTGTGGTTGCTTGGCTATCCCGAGGCCGCGCTCGGAGACGCTGATGACGCGCTCAAGAATGCGCGAGAGATGGGTCAAGCCGCCACGTTGATGTACGCTTTAGGCCATGCCCCGATACCATATACCCTCTGCGGCAATTACGCCGCCGCAGCCGCGCACGCCCAAGAACTTGTCACTCTGGCCGAAGAAAAAGGTGCCTTGTCGTGGAAGGCAAACGGAATAATAAACCAAGGTAGCGTATTGGCCCTGACCGGCAGGGCTTCGGACGCGATCGAAATGTTGATCTGCGGGATTGGCGCCTTTCGGGCAACGGGAGCGACACGTTGGATGCCGTTCTATTTGCTGCACTCGGCACGTGCCCATGCGCAGCTTAGGCAATTCGAGGAGGCTTGGCGCTGCATCGGCGAAGCGATGGCGGCGATGAAAAATACCAAGGAGACATGGTGCGAAGCGGAGGTCCATCGCACGGCCGGCGAAATCGCGTTGATGTCGTCCGAGCCGAATGCGGCGAAAGCGCAGGCACAGTTCGAGCGTGCCCTCGCCATTGCCCGGGAGCAACGGGCAAAGTCGTGGGAACTGCGGGCGGCGATGAGCCTGGCCCGACTGTGGCGCGATCAGGGCAAACGGCGCCAGGCCCACGACCTGCTCGCGCCAATCTACGGCTGGTTCACCGAAGGCTTCGACACGGCGGACCTCAAGGAGGCGAAGGCGCTGCTGGATGAGCTGAGCTGAAGGGGCCAGCGTCTGATGCACTGCCGGTGGCTCGGGAAGTGGCACGGCGAGTGGGGGGCGCGATCCCCGACTAACGCAAGACCCCCGCTCAGCGCCACGTTGTGACTTGCGGGGGTCAGTTGCGGAGCACCCAAGTGTCCGCGCTCGGTATGCCGAGCATATCTTGGACTTCATGATGAGCCGCCGATGCCAAGTGGTCGGCAACTCGTTACCATCCGGCGGAATTATGCTGATAGGACACACCCTCCATTGAGTTGACAACACGCTGCACGTGGGGCTGAGCACGCACGGATACAAGAGCATGGCTGCGAAACCACTGAGCCGAGACGATCATCACCGCACGGGACCACCGCTGGGGCACCGCCAGTGTCTCGGGAAGTGGCACAGCGAGTGGGGCGCGCTGGGGGCGCTACGCATTCGCGCTAACCAAAAGCCCCCGCCAGTGACTGGCGAGGGCTCTTGAGACGGCTGTGCTTACTTGACTGCTACACAGACCTGCTACACATTCGGTCGCAAGCGGAGCGCCGAGCCAAGGAAACGCGCGAGTTCCATCACACGCTGTAATACATCTGGAACTCGATCGGATGCGGCGTGTGCTCGAACATGTAGATCTCTTCGTATTTGAGCTCGATATAGGATTCGACGAGATCCTTGGTGAAGACGTCGCCCTTCAGCAGGAAGGCGTGGTCGGCGCGCAGATTTTCCATCGCCTCGCGCAACGAGCCGCACACCGTCGGCACATCCTTCAGCTCCTCCGGCGGCAGGTCGTAGAGGTTCTTGTCAATGGGATCGCCGGGATGGATCTTGTTCTGGATGCCGTCGAGGCCGGCCATGAGCATGGCGGCATAGCCCATATAGGGGTTCGCCGCCGGGTCGGGGAAGCGCACCTCGACGCGCTTCGCCTTGGGGCTCGACACGATCGGAATGCGGCACGCGGCCGAGCGGTTGCGCGCGGAATAGGCCAGCAGCACCGGCGCCTCGAAGCCCGGGATGAGGCGCTTGTAGCTGTTGGTGGTGGGGTTGGTGAAGGCGTTGACCGCCTTGGCGTGCTTGATGATGCCGCCGATGTAGTAGAGCGCCATGTCGGAGAGATCGGCATAGCCCGATCCCGCGAAAAGCGGCTTGCCGCCCTTCCACAGCGACTGGTGCACATGCATGCCCGAGCCGTTGTCGCCCTTGATCGGCTTCGGCATGAAGGTCGCGGTCTTGCCGTATTGATGCGCGACGTTCTGCACCACGTATTTGTAGATCTGCATCTGGTCGGCGCATTCGACGACGGTGCCGAACTCGAAGCCGAGCTCGGCCTGGCTCGGCGCCACCTCATGGTGATGCTTCTCGACCCTGAGGCCCATATCCGCCATCACCGAGAGCATCTCGGCGCGGATGTCGCTCTGCCCGTCCACCGGCGGCACCGGGAAATAGCCGCCCTTGATCGGCGGGCGGTGGCCGGTATTGCCGTCGGGATATTTCTTGTCGCTGACATAGGGGCCTTCGTCGCTGTCGATCTCGTACATCGCGCCGTTCATGCCGACTTTGTAGCGGACGTCGTCGAAGATGAAGAACTCGGCCTCGGGGCCGAAATAGGCGGTGTCGCCGATGCCGGTCGAGGCGAGATAGGCTTCCGCCTTCTTGGCGATCGAGCGCGCGTCGCGGCCGTAGGGCTGGCCGGTCAGCGGCTCATGCGTGTCGCAGATGACGATGAGCTGGGTCTGCGCCGCGAAGGGATCGAGCACCGCGGTGCCGCAATCCGGCATCAGCAGCATGTCGCTCTCGTTGATCGCCTTCCAGCCGGCGATCGAGGAGCCGTCGAACGGGACCCCGGCGGCGAGGAAATCCTCGCTGATGGTGCGCACGTGATGCGCCAAGTGCTGCCACTTGCCGCGGGGGTCGGTGAAGCGGAAGTCGACGTATTTGACGTCGTGCTCCTTGATCATGGACATGACTTTTTGAATGTCGGACATAGCCTCTTTCCCGTCGTTAACTGGTCCTTGGGTTCCCCGCTGCGGGGCGCTGGTGGCGCTGGACGTCGCGACGCCGGTCGCGGGTTAGATCGCGTCCTTGCCTTTTTCTCCCGTGCGGATGCGAATTGCCTCGTCGATGGTGCTGACAAAGATCTTGCCATCGCCGATGCGGCCGGTATGGGCGGCGTGCTGGATCGCCTCGACGGCGCGCTCGACCAGGGTGTCTTCCATCACCACCTCGATCTTCACCTTGGGCAGGAAGTCCACGACATATTCGGCGCCGCGATAGAGCTCCGTGTGGCCCTTCTGCCGGCCGAAGCCCTTGGCCTCGGTGACGGTGATGCCTTGGATCCCAACCTCGTGCAGCGCTTCCTTCACCTCGTCGAGCTTGAAGGGCTTGATGATCGCTTCGACTTTCTTCATGGGTTCCCGCCTTCACGCCGTTCGCGTCAGGCCCAGCGCCAGCCGCCGGGCCGGTCTCGGCCATTCTTAAGCATGAGCCGTGCCAAAGGCACCGGGCCGCAACAAGCCGAAGCTAGCCCGAATCACTTCGTCCACAAAGAGGCATTTCTGCTTAAAAACTAAGCAGCTGATGTGGTGTTAAGCAGTCTTGGCGCGGGCATTATCCTGTCGGGCGAGCCAGTCGCCGATTCGCGCCATCGCCTCTTCCAGCGCCGGCAGGCTGGCGGCGTAGGAGAAGCGCAGATAGCCGTCGCCATGGACGCCGAAACTGGTGCCGGCGATGGTGGCGACACCGGCCTCGTCGAGGAGCCGCGACTGCAGCGCCCGGCTGTCGAAACCGGTGCCCGCGATATGCGGGAAAGCGTAGAAGGCGCCGCCCGGGGTGGCGCAGCGGAAGCCGGGCAGGGCGTTGAGCGCCGCGACGATGTAGCGGCGGCGCTCGGCAAACGCCGCGACCATCTTGCGGCTAGGCTCCTTGGAGCCGGTTAATGCTGCAATTCCAGCATATTGCGCGGCCGCATTGACGCAAGAATGACAGTTGATGGCAAGCCGCTCGGCGGCGGCCAAGAGCAGCTTTGGCCAGACGCCATAGCCAAGCCGCCAGCCGGTCATCGCATAGGTCTTGCTCCAACCGTCGAGCAGGATGACGCGGTCGCGCAGCGCCGGGTAGGTGAGCAGGCTGACATGCTCGGCGCCGTCATAGACCATCTCGCCATAGATCTCGTCGCTCATGATCGCGACATGGGGGTGGCGCTCGAGGCCGCGGGCGAGGGTGTCGAGCTCGCTGCGCAGCACCGCGCCGCCGGTCGGGTTGGCGGGGCTGTTGAGGATGAGGAGGCGCGTCCTGGGCGTGATCTTGGCCAGCACCTCCTCGGCATTGAAGGAGAAGCCCTTGGCCTCATAGAGCGGCATCGCCACCGGCGTCGCGCCGGAGAAGCGGATGACGCTCTCATAGATCGGGAAGCCGGGATTGGGATAGATCACTTCGGCGCCGGGCTCGCCGAACATCATCACTGCGAAGAACATCGTCACCTTGCCGCCGGGCACCACCAGCACCTGGTCGGGCGAGACGGTGACGCCGTGGCGGCGGTGGAGGTCGGCGGCCACCGCCTCGCGCAGCGGCAGGATGCCGTTGGCCGGGGTATAGCCGTGATGGCCGTCGGCGAGCGCCTTGCGGCCGGCCTCGACGATATGCGCGGGCGTGGCGAAATCGGGTTGGCCGATGCCGAGATTGATGATCGAGCGGCCTTCGGCCTCGAGCGCCTTGGCGCGCGCCAGCACCTCGAAGGCGCTCTCGGTGCCAAGCTGGGCCATGCGGCCCGCCATGGTCAGCATATCGTTGCTTCCTCCCTATAGCTGTCAGCTATCAGCTATCAGCTTGGTTATCAGTTTTCAGTTTTCAGTCTCGTCTCAGTCTCGGCCGCCGTTCGGACCCGACAACTGTAACCGACAACTGACAGCTGACAACTGACAACTCCAAGCTGAGAGCTGACAGCTGAGAGCTGACGGCTAGAACGCCACCGTGCCGTTCGGCCGGTAGAGCACGCTGTGGGCGCAGAGCATGTCGACGCTCCGCCCGTCCCGCGCCAGCGGCAGCAGCAGGTTCTCGACCGTGCCGAAATCGCGATGGCGCCACAGCCGCGGCGGTCCCTTGCGCCAGCTCGCTGCGCCGCGCTCCACCACGTCGCGGTAGCGGGCGACGTAATCGGCACTTGCCATCGCCGCGGGATGCGCCTCGTCGAGCCACATCCCGGTCACCTCGCGCCCGATCGCCTCGACGACGCCGGTGCCGCACAGCCGATAGCGCAGCCGGAACGGCGCGCGCGCGACGTCGAGCAGGCAGATGCCCGGCAGCAGATCCGGCACCGCTACGGGATCGAAATGTTGCCGGCCGGGCAACACGCCGCGCTGCGGGCGGATCGCGAGCCAATGGCGATAGAGCCGCGTCGAGCGCGGGTGCCATTGCCCCGTATCGAGATCGAGGTTGCCGTCGGTTTGCACGGGTGAGTTCCTTGCGCCGCGCAGGCTAGGCCAAGGCGGTTAAAAAATCCCCCACCCCTGAACCGGTGTGCGCGGACACGCGAACCTGATCTATTTTGCCGATTTGCGAGTGATCCGCGCCCGGGCGAGATCGACCTCGGCGAAATCGACATCGTCGAGCAGCGCGCCGCCGAAATCCGCCTCGTCGACCTTGGCCTGGCGCAGCGTCGCCTGGCGCAGATCGGCCCCGAAGAACTTGGCGCCTTCGAGATTGGCGGCGAGGTCGACGCCGGAGGATCCCACCTCCTCGAGCGGGCCGAGATCGGCGCCGGTGAGCACGGCGCGGCCGAGATGGGCGTGCGCCAGGCTCGCGCCGCGCAGATCGGCGCCGCTGAGATCGGCCTCGCGCAGATCGGCGAGCGACAGGTCGCAGGCGGCAAGCAGCGCGCCGGAGAGGTTGGCGCGGCGCAGCGCCACATGCGCGAGCTCGGCGAGCGCGAGATTGACATTGCGCAGGTCGTGGCCGCTGAGATCGGCGTTGCTGAGCTGGGCGCGCTGGCCGTCGCTGCCGTCGCTGTCGATCCATTGCGCGTGCAGCCGCAGCAGCTTCATCAGCTGCGCGTCGTCGATGCGGCGCAAGGGGGCGCCCTGCAGCTCGCCGCGGCCGATTGCGTCGTGCAGCGCGCCGGGATCGATGATCGCGCCGGTGATGTCGACGCCGCGCAGCTCGGCGCCGCGCAGATTGGCGTCCGAGAGCACCGCGCCGCACAGTACGGCATCGTTCAGCTTGGCGTGGCTGAGATCGGCGCCTTCGAGGATCGCGCCGGTCAGGTTGGTGCGGCGCAAATCGGCATGCGAGAAATCGGCACGGCGCAGCACGCTGTCGGCGAGCTCGGCCATCGACAGCGCCGCGCCGGTGAGCTTGGCGCCGGAGAAATCCGCGCCCTTGGCGTGGACCGACTGCAGATCCGCGGGCCGCGTCTCGTAGCCGGTCTCGCTCGGCGGGTTGCCGGTATAGAGGCTCGAGAGCGCGCCTTCGCTGAGATCGGCGTCGGCGAGCCGCGCCTGCTCGAGCCGCGCGCCCCAGAGCCGCGCGCCGCGCAGGTCGGCTTCACTGAGATCGGCGCCGGCGAGGCTCGCGAGGCGGAGATCGGCGACGAAGAGATTGGCCTTGGCGAGGCGCGCGCCGTCGAGCTTGCAGCCCTGCAGGTTGGCGCCGGTGAGATCGGCGCCGGAGAGGTCCTGATGGGTGAGGTCGAGCCCGCTGAGATCGTGATGCGCGAGCGCCGCGGGCCGGCCGCCCCACCAGCCCTCGACATAGCGCTTCTGCAGCTGCAGCACGCGGCGCAGCTGCTGCGCGGTAAGTCGTGTCTTCGCGGGCGGCACGCCCGGCTTGATCGATGGCGGCATGGTCGCAGTATCGCTGAAGGCGCGGCGAAAGGCGCGCACGATCGCGGCAAAAGCAAGCAGATAAAAGACGCGCCAAAGCCGCCGCGAAAGCGTGCTTCATTGCGTCCTTAACCGCTTGTTGAGCGGCGCCGTCCGAATAATGATGCGCGACGGTTTGGTGATCGGAGGTTCCCTTGAGACACTCCGGCATGCCGCATTTCGAGGTGCATACGCTGGCGGAGCGCCGCTGGCTGATCGACGGCATCTTCTTCGACAAGCAGACCGCGATCGACGACGCGAAGCTGCTGCTGGGGCGCACGCGCGCGCTCGACGCCGTGCGCGTGCTGCAGGTGGAGGAGGAGAACAGCGGCTTCTTCGAATGGACCGTCTACTTCGCCGCGCGGCCGCCCGAGCCGCACGCCAGCGAGCCGGACGAGGCGGCCGCGCC
>JBKQTR010000510.1:0-16608 GCA_052143095.1 Allostellaceae bacterium | reverse complement strand
GGCTCACGGCGCTCCCCCCTCGATCATGCCGGCGAAATCCCCGGCACTCCCGCGTTCGATGACGAGGTCGTTTTGCAACCCCAGCAGCAGCAGATGCTCGACGTCGTCGCGCTTCAGCAGCACCAGGCGGCGCTTGCCGTCGAGCGGCAGCACTTCGAGAATGGCGAGCCGGCGCTTGCCGCCGCTGGCGACGAGCCTGCCGCCGAGGCCGAGGCGGCGCGCCACCCAGGCGCACAGCGCGATGAGCAGGACGACGAAGCCGAGCGCCAGCACGAAACGCCAATAGGTGTCGAACCCCATGGCTCAGCGCGTTCCTTCCGGACCATAGGCGTCGTTGGCGCGCTGGCGGTGCGTCGCCTCGTTCTGGCGGCTGAGATCTGCGGCGAGCTCGTCGAGTGCCGCGGCGAGCGCGGCAAGCGCGCGGGCGAAGCCCGGCCGCTCGGCGGCGGGCAGCGACGGCGCCGCCTCGCACAGCTCGCTCACGGCGGCGTCGAGGCCGGCGACATCGATGAGCGCGCCATCGGCGAGCGCGCGGCGCTGCTCTGCGACCGCGGCGGTGATCTCGGCCAGCCGCGCCTTAGGGCTCACGGCGCACCGCCCGCGGCGGCCTGCCGCTCATTGGCGCGGTAGATATAGAACAGGATCTCGGCGACGGCGGCAAAGGCGGCAAGCGGGATCTGCTGGCCGATCTCGACCGCGGCGAGGATCTCGGCGAGGTCGGCATCCTCGCGCACCTTGACGCCATGGGCGAAGGCGAGCTCGAGGATACGCTCGGCCAGCGCGCCGCGGCCGGTGGCGACCACCTGCGGCGCCTTGTCCGCCGGCCGGTCATAGTGCAGCGCCACGGCGATCGGCGTGCGCTCGGGCGCGGGGCGGGGGTTCGACAAGGCAATCCTTCCGGCAGGGGCGGAGCCGAGACGCATCCTGCGCCGGATATGCTTAATTAATGGTTGCCGAGGCTCGCGCGGCGGCAACTAAGGCGATGGGCCGGCTCGGCTATTCCGCGGGCTCGGCGGCGATCGCCGAGGTGCAGGCGGGGCAGCGCGTCGCCTGCAGCGGCACCGCCGT
Source organism: Allostellaceae bacterium (assembly GCA_052143095.1). Lineage (GTDB taxonomy): Bacteria > Pseudomonadota > Alphaproteobacteria > ATCC43930 > CGMCC-115725 > DAHUYF01. The sequence goes on along the minus strand of JBKQTR010000510.1, from coordinate 15,540 downwards.
CAGGCAATAGGGACAGGGCCGCGTCGTCGTCGGCGGCGGTGGCGGCGCGCGGTGCAGTTGGTTGATGCCGCGCACCACCAGAAAGACGGCGAAGGCGACGATAAGGAAGTCGAGCACGTTGTTGATGAAGACGCCGTAATTGACCGTCGGCGCCCCCGCCGCCTTGGCCGCGGCAAGCGAGGCGTAGGACGTGCCGGAGAGGTTGATGAAGAGGCTCGAGAAATCGACCCGGCCGAGGATCAGTCCCAGCGGCGGCATGATGACGTCGCTCACCAGCGAGCTCACGATCTTGCCGAAGGCGGCGCCGATGACGACGCCGACCGCGAGGTCGACGACGTTGCCACGCATGGCGAATTCGCGGAATTCCCTAAGCATCGGTCTCCTCCCTGGGGTGAACGCCGGCGCTGCGCGGAGGATCACATCGCCGCCAGGGGCGGGTTTGCGTGGTTTTCCGGCAGCCGCGTTAACTCTCTGAGCTTCCGGCAAAATACGCGGCATTTTACCAGTTATTAATTAGAATCCGCGAAGATCCCAGCTCCTCGGCGGCGGTGCAAGGAAAGCCATGGATCTCAGCAAGATTCCGTTGCTCGAAGCGATCACCAAGCGCATGAGCTGGCTCGGCGAGCGGCAATCGGTGCTGGCGCAGAACGTCGCCAATGCCGACACCCCCGGCTATACCGCCAAGGATGTGAAGGCGCCGAACTTCGCCGAGCTGGTCTCCGGCGCCGATGCGCGCCTGCAAATGGCGGTGACGGCGCCCGGCCACATCACGCCGGTGAGCGACGCCGGCAGCTTCAAGATCATGCCGCAGAAGGTCACCGAGCGCTCGCCCAACGGCAACGCCGTGCAGCTCGAGGACCAGATGATGAAGATCTCCGACACCGCCAACGACTACGCGCTGACGACCAGCCTCTATCGCCAGCAGCTCGGGCTCATCAAGCTCGCGCTCGGTCACGGCAGCAGCAGTTAGGAATAGCGCAGCATGGATCTCCAGACCTCGCTCCAGCTCTCCTTCGCCGGCATGAACGCGCAAGGCACGCGGCTGCGCGTCGTCGCCGAGAACCTCGCCAATGCCGAATCCACGGCGCAGACGCCGGGGGGCGAGCCTTACCGTCGCCAGGTCGTGACCTTCCAGAGCGTGCTCGACAAATCGATCGGCGCCACCACCGTCAAGGTGGCGCATATCATGCCCGGCGGCGGCGAGTTCGAGCGCAAATACGATCCCGGCAATCCCGGCGCCGATGCCCAGGGCTATGTCCTGACCCCCAACGTCAACCCGATGATGGAGCTGATGGACATGCGCGAGGCGCAGCGCAGCTATCAGGCCAATGTCGATGCCATCAGCGCGGCCAAGACGATGATCAGCCGCACCATCGACCTGCTGCGCAGCTAAGCGCGCGCGAACTCTCCAGAAAGGATCCCTTATGGTCGCAACCGTCTCCAGCGCCGCCGCCGCCTATGCCAACGCCAGCAAGATCACCGGCGGCGGCGGGCTTGCCGCCGGCGGCAGCGGCGCCGGCGGCGACGGCTTTTCCGACCTGCTGCAGCAGGCCGCCGGCGACGTGGTGGGCGCGCTGAAGACCGGCGAGGCGCAAAGCCTGCAGGCGGTGACCGGCAAGGCCGACCTCACCGCGGTGACCGAGGCGGTGAACAACGCCGAGGTCGCGCTCCAGGCGGTGCTCGCGGTGCGCGACAAGGTCATCTCGGCCTATCAAGACATCTCCAAGCTGTCGATCTGATGACCGCCGGCGACGCCGTCGACCTCGCCCATCAGACGGTGGTCGTCGCGCTCAAGCTCGGCGGTCCGGTGATGCTGCTGGCGCTGGCCGTCGGCCTTGCCATCTCGTTCCTGCAGGCGCTGACCCAGATCCAGGAGATGACCCTCACCTTCGTGCCGAAGATGCTGGTCATCCTGGTGGCGCTGCTGGTGCTGCTGCCATTCATGATCTCGACGCTCACCGACTTCACCCAGTCGCTCGTCAGCCGCATCATTTCGGGGTAGCGAGCCATGCTCGAACAGGTGCTGCCGGCCAATCTCTTCGCGGCGGCGCTGATCTTCGCGCGGGTCGGCTCGGCGATGATGCTGCTGCCCGGCATCGGCGAATTCTACGTGATGCAGCGCTATCGCGTGCTGCTGGCGGTGCTGATCGCGGGCCTGCTGACGCCGGTGCTGGGGCCGAGCCTGCCGCCGCTGCCGGGAAGCGCGGTGCGGCTCGTCGTCGAGGTCGGCAGCGAGGCGATGATCGGCCTCTTCCTCGGCTCGGTGGCGCGCGTGCTGCTCGGCGCGCTCGACGTCGCCGGCACCATCATCTCGCTGCAGCTCGGCCTCTCCGCGGCGCAGATCTTCAACCCGATGGCGGCGGCGACCGGCACGCTGATCAGCACGCTCTACGGCGTGATGGGCGTGCTGCTGATGTTCCTCACCGACCTCCACCACCTGCTGCTGCGCGCCGTGGTCGACAGCTACGACGTCTTCGCCCCGGGCGTGCTGCCGCCGCTCGAGGACCTCTCCAACATGATGGCGCGCAGCGTCGCCGGCGCCTTCGCCATCGGCGTCGAGCTGTCGGCGCCGTTCATCCTGATCGGCGTGCTGTTCTTCATCGTCATCGGCCTCGTCGGCCGGCTGGTGCCGCAGCTCCATGTGCTGTTCGTCACCCAGCCGGTGCAGATCATCGGCGGGCTCCTCGCCATGGTCTTCGTGCTGTCCGCCAGCATGCAGTGGTTCCTCGATGCCTTCATCCGGCAATTCATCGCGCTGACCGGCGGCTGAAGCATGGCCGAGGGCGCCGACAACAAGACCGAGCAACCCTCGCAGCGCAAGCTGAACAACGCGCGCCGCCAGGGCCAGGTGGTGCAGTCGCGCGAGATCAACAGCCTGTTCATGCTGTCGACCGGCGCGGTGATCGTGCTGCTGCTGGCGCCGCCGCTGGCGCGGCGGCTCGACGTGACCCTCGCCCTCTTCCTCGATCCCGCCAGCCTGTCGTCGGACCGCGGCGGCATCCTGTGGGGCGCGATCGAGACCCTGTTCGGCGAGATCGCCGGCGCCATGGTCCTGCCGCTGATCCTGCTCGTGGTCACGGCGATCGCGGGATCGGTGCTGCAGACCGGCTTCGTGCTCGCCACCGAGAAGATCGGCTTCGACCTCTCGCGGCTGTCGCTGCTGTCCGGCGTCGGCCGGCTGTTCTCGGTCCGCTCGGCGATGGAATTCATCAAGGGCATGGCGAAGGTCGCCACGATCGTGACGATCGCCGGCTGGATGCTGCTGCCGGAGGTCGACCGGCTGCCGCTGCTGGCCGGCCTCGGCGCCGGCGCGCTGGCGGCCGAGATCCACCGCATGCTGCTGCACCTGATGCTCGCCGTGCTGCTGCTGGTGGCGGCGCTGGCGGTGCTCGATTACGGCTATCAGCGCCTCAGCTTCCTGCATTCGATGCGCATGTCGAAGCAGGAGCTCAAGGAGGAGCACAAGCAGGCGGAAGGCGATCCCATGGTCAAGGCGCGGCTGCGCCAGATCCGCATGGAGCGCACGCGCCGGCGGATGATGGCGGCGGTGCCGACCGCCTCGGTGGTGGTGACCAACCCGACGCATTTTGCCGTGGCGCTCGCCTATGAGATGGGCGACAAGGGTGCGCCCAAGGTGGTCGCCAAGGGCGCCGACCTCATCGCCTTGAAGATCCGCGAGATCGCCGAGGAGAACGACGTGCCGGTGGTCGAGAACCCGCCGCTGGCGCGCTCGCTCTACGCCAGCGTCGAGATCGACGACGAGATCCCGCAGGAGCATTACCGCGCCGTGGCCGAGATCATCAGCTATGTCTTCCGCCTCAAGGGCAAGCTGCAGCCGAGATAGGCGCTTCAGGATGTGCTAGGATAACGCCGATGGATGGCACGCCCAAAGAGGCAGTCCCGCTGGTGTCGCCCGCCGCCGAGTCGGGCACGGGTCCCGAGCGCGTCGGCGCGCTCGGCATGCCGGCCTGGATGCGCGGGCTGGGGCTGATCGCGCTGGTCTGCGCCGGGCTGGCGGGGCTGCTGCTGGCGGTGTCGCTGCTCGAGTTCGTCGCGGACCCTAGGGCGCGGCCGCTGGCGGTGGGCCTCGTCGTGCTCGCCGCCATCCTCGGCATGGCGGCGATCGTCGGCCGCCAGCTGCATCGCGTGCTGGGCGGCCGCGTCGACCTCTTGAGCCAGGCGCTCGAGGCCTCGGCCAACGCGCATCTCATCCTCGCGCCGACCGGCGCCATCGCCTATGCCAACGCCGCCTTCCACCGCTTCTTCCCGGCGCTCGCCGAGCCGGTGCTGGAGGCGCTCGGCCAGCGCTTCGCCGCCGACGAGACCGCGGCGGCGGAGTTCGCCCGACTGCGCCACGAGGCCAAGCATTACGGCCGCGCGCAAGGCCGGCTGGCGCTGCGCTACGCCACCGGCACCACCGCCTGGTTCAATCTCTCGGCGCATCGCCTGGCGGGGCGGCCGGGCTACAGCCTCTGGAGCTTCGAGGACGTCACCGCGCGCCACGAGATGGAGCAGGTGATCCGCGACGAGCAGATGAAGCTCGCCGACTTCCTCGACCATGCGCCGATCGGCTTCTATTCCGTCGACGGCGACGGCCGCTTCCTGTTCGTCAACCAGGCGCTCGCCGACTGGCTCGGCGCCTCGCCGGGCGAGCTGGTCGAGGGCGGCGCGCGGCTGCGCGACTTCCTGGTCAGCGACGTGCCGCCGGGCAGCCCGCCGCACGCGCCCTTCGAGGGCGGCGCGGTGGGATCGCCGCGCGGCGAGGTGGTGCTGCACGGCCGGCAGCGCCGCACCGTCTACGCCTCGATCAGCCAGAGCGTCATCAAGATCGGCGACAGCCTGCGCACCCGCTCGGTGGTGCGCGACCTCACCCCCGAGCGCGAATGGGAGGAGGCGCTGCGGCTGTCTCGGCTGCGCTTCCAGCGCTTCTTCGCCAACGCGCCGGTCGGCATCGCGCTGCTCGACAAGACCGGCAGCCTGGTCGAGGCGAACCGCGCGCTGGGCGAGCTCTTCGCCACCCCGCCGGGCGAGCTCATCGGCAAGGAGCTGGTGCGCTTCCTGTCGCCGGAGAGCCAGGGGGAGGTGGCGATCAAGATCGCCGCCGCCGCCAAGGGGCAGCTGATCGCGCGGCCGGTCGAGGTGCGCCTCGGCGGCCCGCGCGACCGCTCGGCCTCGCTTTTCGTCAGCCGCCTCGACGCCGCCGAGGAGGGCGAGGCTGGCGTCATCCTGCACTTCATCGACACCACCGAGCAGAAGAGCCTCGAGACCCAGTTCGCGCAGTCGCAGAAGATGCAGGCGGTGGGCCAGCTCGCCGGCGGCGTGGCGCACGACTTCAATAATCTTCTCACCGCCATGATCGGCTTCTGCGACCTGCTGCTGCTGCGCTTCCGGCCGGGCGATCCGTCGTTTGCCGACATCATGCAGATCAAGCAGAACGCCAACCGCGCCGCCAATCTGGTGCGCCAGCTCCTCGCCTTCTCGCGCCAGCAGACGCTGCAGCCGCGCGTCCTCAGCATCACCGACGTGCTGGCGGAGCTGTCGCATCTGCTGCGCCGGCAGATCGGCGAGAACATCGAGCTCAAGGTGGTGCACGGCCGCGACCTCGGCCTGGTCAAGGTCGATCAGGGCCAGCTCGAGCAGGTCATCATCAACCTCGCGGTCAACGCCCGCGACGCCATGGCCGGCGGCGGCACGCTCACCATCCGCACCGCCAACATGTCGAGCGACTACCCGATGCGCCGCGGCCATGAGGTGATGCCGCCCGGCGAGTACGTGCTGGTCGAGGTCACCGACACCGGCATCGGCATCCCGCGCGAGAATCTCGTGCGCATCTTCGAGCCGTTCTTCTCGACCAAGGAAGTCGGCTCCGGCACCGGGCTCGGCCTCTCCACCGTCTACGGCATCGTCAAGCAGACCGGCGGCTTCGTGTTCGTCGACAGCGAGGATCGCAAGGGCGCGCAATTCTCGATCTTCCTGCCGCGCCACCAGGGCGGCGAGGCGATGGTGGGCGGGCGCGCCGATCTCACCGGCGAGCAGGCGCGCGACCTCACCGGCGCCGGCACCGTGCTGCTGGTCGAGGACGAGGATCCCGTGCGCCTCTTCAGCGCACGGGCGCTGCGCAACAAGGGCTACAAGGTGATCGAGGCCAAGAGCGGCGAGGCGGCGCTCGAGGTCATCACCTCGGGCAGCGAGACGGTGGAGCTGCTGATCACCGACGTGGTGATGCCGCGCATGGACGGGCCCAATCTGGTGCGGCTGGTGCGCGAGCTCCATCCCGAGATGAAGGTGATCTTCATCTCGGGCTATACCGAGGACGCGTTCAGGAAGCGCCTCGACCGCGACAGCGACATCCATTTCCTGCCCAAGCCGTTCTCGCTGAAGCAGCTCGCCGGCAAGGTCAAAGAGGTGATGCTGGCGGATCGGCCGTGAGCCGGAAGCGCGCTCAGCTGCGCCTGCACGATGCCGGCATAAACGCCAGATTGCATTGACTCGGCAAAGCCGTCGCGACCGGCAAGTTCCGTGCCGCAAGCGCGATCTCGTCGCTGATTTCGGCGAGAATCGTCATCGCCGGAGCAACGATCCCTGGCGCGGATGTTTACAGGGCATGGGCTGGATGCATCGCCTCGCGCCGTTATCGGCTGTCGCTGCGCTGTTGCTGCCATGGCCTGCGGCGGCCGACAACAATTGGAAGTCGAGCAGCGCCGTCTGGCGGGTGATGGACAATTGCACGGCGGCTGCGCGCAAGCAGTTTCCCGACTACACCCGCGAGTCGAACGCCAAGCGCGAGAAGGCGCGACAAGACTGCCTGCGTGCCTACAACCTGCCGAGCGAGGGGACGTCGCTGCAGCCGCCGACGCCGACGCCGCAACAGCCGGCAGCGCATCAGTAGGAGCTGCGGTGGCGATGCTGGGGAATCGTCGGCGGGGGAGGCTATCCTGCACCGCGCGGCTCCCGCGGTTGCTGTGCAACCGCTGACGCCGCTCCGGACGAACCCAAGGGGGGTTAATGCCGCCTATTTCTCGGCAAGGCGCTTTAATGCCGGCGCAAACTCGGAGCTGATCATCTTGATCGTCGAGACGGATGAGCCGCTGGTGGTTGCCGTCACCGTAGAACCTTCAAAATTGAGCGTCCACTTGTGGCCACCGGTTGGCAGTTGCTGAAGGTGCGTCGCGTAGGCGCTGCTCTTCGATGGCGGCGATGACGCCGCACGGTGGGGCTTGGCCACGGGACCGCCTTTAGATTTGCGTTTTTTCGACATTATCTTTCCGTCTTCACGCCGAACGACAAACGAAATTTCCTCGCCTGCATGGTAGCAAAGTACCCATCTGCAAGGCATAAATTTTCGCACCAGTTCGAGAGGCTCCGCCCAAACAGCTGCCGTAAGAGCGCCTTCGCGCCCGCGGCATCGCAATGTGTCGGCCGCTTGCCTTGCGTGCAGTTGATCGCCCTCGTGCGCGAGCTGCCTCTTACGATGAAAGCGATCGTCGTCCTCGGATGCATCGGGAAGGCGTTCCACAAGCGGCTCGACCGCGGGGGCGATATCCAGCGCCTGCTCGGGTCTCTCTCGATGACGCAGCGCGCCGGTAATGTCACGGAGGTGATGCCGGGGAACCGCCCGGGAGGGGAGGTTACCCCGCTCGGCGCGGCTCCCGCGGTTGCTGCGCAACCGCTGACGCCGCCCCGGACGAACCCCAAGGGGTTCGCCGGGCAACCGCTGACGCCGCCACCGACGAGCGCTCCGCGCTCGCGGTGTGGCTTTTGCGCAAGGTTAAAGAGAACAAAAAAAGAACTTGCCACAGTGAACAAAGCATGTACACTGCCGCTCCTTACCGGGTTCGTTGCAAGCGCGAGGACCCTATGAAATAAGGAGGGCAGGTTATGACGCAGCCGGCTTTGCGCCTGTTGGACAAGGACACCATGGACAAGCAGAAGGCCCTCGACGCCGCGCTCGGCCAGATCGAGCGGGCGTTCGGCAAGGGCTCGATCATGAAGCTGGGCTCGCGCGAGGCGGCTTCGGATACCGAGGTCATCTCGACGGGCTCGCTCGGCCTCGATATCGCGCTCGGCATCGGCGGGCTGCCGCGCGGGCGGATCGTCGAGATCTACGGGCCCGAGAGCTCGGGCAAGACCACGCTCGCGCTGCATGTCATCGCCGAGGCGCAGAAGACCGGCGGCACCTGCGCCTTCATCGACGCCGAGCACGCCCTCGACCCGGCTTACGCCAAGAAGCTCGGCGTCAATATCGACGACCTCCTGATCTCGCAGCCCGATGCCGGCGAGCAGGCGCTGGAGATCGCCGACACGCTGGTGCGCTCGGGCGCCATCGACGTGCTGGTGATAGATTCGGTGGCGGCGCTGGTGCCGCGCGCCGAGCTCGAAGGCGAGATGGGCGACAATCATATGGGGCTGCATGCGCGGCTGATGAGCCAGGCGCTGCGGAAGCTCACGGGCTCGATCTCGAAGTCGCGCTCCATGGTGATCTTCATCAACCAGATCCGCATGAAGATCGGCGTCATGTTCGGCAATCCCGAGACCACCACCGGCGGCCACGCGCTCAAATTCTACGCCTCGGTCCGCCTCGACATCCGCCGCATCGGCGCGATCAAGGAGCGCGAGCAGGTGATCGGCAACCAGACCCGCGTCAAGGTGGTCAAGAACAAGATGGCGCCGCCCTTCAAGGTGGTCGAGTTCGACATCATGTATGGCGAAGGCGTCTCCAAGCGCGGCGAGCTGCTCGATCTCGGCATCCAGGCCGGCGTCGTCGAGAAATCCGGCTCCTGGTTCTCGCATGAGGGCCAGCGCATCGGCCAGGGTCGCGAGAACGCCAAGCTATTCCTCAGGGACAATCCCGAGACCGCCGACGCCATCGAGCGCGCCATCCGCAGCAATGCCGGCCTCGTCGCCGATGCGATGATGGTGGCCGGCAGCGACGGCGCCGCCGAGGAATAGCGCGCAGGCTTCCGGTCCGTTTTCTTCCCCCCCGACGAAACGGACCCGCGGCGCCGGCGCTTCCTCCCCGCCGGCGCCGCTTTTTTTCTCGCCGCGATGCCGGCGCTGAAGCGAGGGCACGCGGCGCGGCGGCCGCGCGCGTTGCCGTCATCGCCGCCGAGGCGAGAGGCCGGCCGATCGGCCGTCCGCTGCTGGACAGTCCGCGAGTCCTCGCGCTAAAAGCGAGCCTCCCGGGACTGCCGGCGCCGCGAGATGCCGGCTTGGCCCCGCCCGCAGGAAGGCCCAAATAAGCGCTATGCAGACCACCAACGACATCCGCGCGGCTTTTTTGGGCTATTTCCGGCGCCACGGGCATGAAGTCGTGCCGTCGAGCCCGCTGGTGCCGCGTAACGACCCGACCTTGCTGTTCACCAATGCCGGCATGGTGCAGTTCAAGAACGTCTTCACCGGCGCCGAGAAACGCGACTATGTCCGCGCCACCACCTCGCAGAAATGCGTGCGCGCCGGCGGCAAGCACAACGATCTCGAGAATGTCGGCTATACCGCCCGGCACCACACCTTCTTCGAGATGCTCGGCAATTTCTCCTTCGGGGATTACTTCAAGGACCGCGCCATCGAGCTTGCCTGGAAACTGGTGACGGAGGAATTCGGCCTCGCCAAGGACAAGCTGCTGGTCACCGTCTATTCCGAGGACGATGACGCGGCGCGGCTCTGGGCCAAGATCGCGGGATTGCCGGAGAGCCGGATCATCCGCATCGCGACATCGGACAATTTCTGGGCGATGGGCGACACCGGCCCGTGCGGCCCGTGCTCGGAGATCTTCTACGATCACGGCGAGCACATCCCCGGCGGCCCGCCGGGCAGTGCCGATGCCGATGGCGACCGCTTCATCGAGATCTGGAACCTGGTCTTCATGCAGTACGAGCAGGTGACGAAGGCGGAGCGCCGGCCGTTGCCACGCCCGTCGATCGACACCGGCATGGGGCTCGAGCGCCTCGCCGCGGTGCTGCAGGGCAAGCACGACAATTACGACATCGACCTGATGCGCGCCCTCATCCTCGCCTCGGCCGAGGCCTCGGCCGTGCCGCCGGACGGGCCGCTGGCGGTGTCGCACCGCGTCATCGCCGATCATCTGCGCACCAGCGCCTTCCTCATCGCCGATGGCGTGCTGCCGGCCAAGGACGGGCGCGGCTATGTGCTGCGCCGGATCATGCGCCGCGCCATGCGCCATGCGCATATCCTCGGCTGCGACGCGCCGCTGATGTGGCGCCTGGTGCCGGCGCTGGTGCGGCAGATGGGCGCCGCCTTCCCGGAGCTGACGCGCGCCGAGGCGCTGATCACCGAGACCTTGAAGCTCGAGGAGACCGGCTTCAAGCAGACGCTCGAGCGCGGGTTGAAGCTGCTGGAGGAAGAGACGGGGCGGCTGGGCACGGGCGCGGCGTTGCCCGGCGAGGTCGCCTTTAGGCTCTACGACACCTACGGCTTTCCCCTGGACCTGACGCAGGACGTGCTGCGCGTGCAGGGCCGGCAGGTGGCGCTCGACGGCTTCAACGCCGCGATGGAGCGCCAGCGCGCCGAGGCGAGGAAGCACTGGGTGGGGTCGGGCGAGGCGGCGACCGAGCAGCTCTGGTTCGATCTGCGCGAGCAGCTCGGCGCCACCGAGTTCCTCGGCTACGACACCCATGTCGCCGAAGGCAAGATCACCGCCATCGTCGTCGATGGCAAGCCGGTGGCCGCGGCCAAGGCTGGCGACGAGGCGGCGATCCTCGTCAACCAGACGCCGTTCTATGCCGAATCCGGCGGCCAGGTCGGCGATACCGGCGCGATGTTCTCGGCCGAGGGCGGCGAGTTCGCCGTCGCCGACACGCAGAAGCGGGCAGGCGAGCTGTTCGTCCATCTCGGCAGGATGACGCATGGCGTGCTGAAGCCCGGCGATTTCGTCGAGCTGCGCGTCGACGAGACGCGGCGCGCGGCGCTGCGCGCCAATCATTCGGTGACGCATCTGCTGCATCAGGCGCTGCGCCGGCGGCTGGGCGAGCATGTCACGCAGAAAGGCTCGCTGGTGGCGCCCGACCGGCTGCGCTTCGATTTCAGCCATCCGCGCGCGCTCTCGCTCGAGGATATCCGCGCCATCGAGACCGAGGTCAACGCGCGCATCCGCGAGAACGGCGAGGTCACGACGCGGCTGATGACGCCGCGGAACGCGGTCGAGGCCGGCGCGCTGGCGCTGTTCGGCGAGAAATACGGCGACGAGGTACGCGTCGTCGCCATGGGCGAGGAGCGCGCCCAGCACGGCCAGGCACCGGTTCCTTTCTCGGTCGAGCTCTGCGGCGGCACGCATGTGCGGCGGACCGGCGATATCGGCTTCTTCAAGATCGTCTCGGAAAGCGCGGTTGCCGCCGGCGTGCGCCGCATCGAGGCGCTCACCGGCGCTAGCGCCGAGCAGTATGTCGAGCAGGAGGAGCTGCTGCTGCGCCAGGCGGCAGACGCGCTGCGGGCGACGCGCAGCGAGCTGCCGGCGCGCGTGCTGGGCCTCCTCGAGGAGAGGAAGCGCCTCGAGCGCGAGCTTGCCGAGGCGCGGCGCCTCATCGCCAGCGGCGGCGGCGGCGCGCAGAAGCCAGCGGCCAAGGATCTCGGCGGCGTCAAATTCGCTGCGCGCGCTGTCGACAATCTGCCGGCGAAGGAGCTGAAGAGCCTCGCCGACGACATGAAGAAGGAGATCGGCTCCGGCATCGTGGCGCTGGTCGCCACGGCCGAGGGCAAGGCCTCGCTGGTGGTCGGCGTCACCGACGATCTCACCAAGCGCTTCAGCGCCGTCGATCTCGTGCGCATCGGCGCCGAGGCGCTGGGCGGCAAGGGCGGCGGCGGCCGTCCCGACATGGCGCAGGCCGGCGGCCCCGATGCCGGCAAGGCCGAGGCCGCGCTCACCGCGGTCGAGCGCGCGGTGGCGGAAAGGGCCCAGGCGGCGGCGTAGCGTCACTGTCTCGCACAGCGACGACTCGATAAAAAAACCATTCGGCGCGGCGCCGCCTAAATCCGCTGTTAACCAAGGGCCTGCTAATCTTCTTCGCGACCGGGGCCTGCGCGCCGCGGACGGAGGGGCTGATGCCGGCTTTCTCGAAATCGAAGCTGCTGTCGCAGCAGGAATTTTCCGAACTGGGGTGTACCGACACCGCCTATGTCAAGCGCATCGATGCCGAGGGCATCGAGGCCTATGCGGCGCACGCCGCCGATGGCAGCTATCTCATGCTCTTCGCCGACCGCGACGCCGCCTTCGCCGAACTGCGCCGGCACGATCTCGAGCCCGTCAGCATCCAATGAGCAACCGTCGCACCGGCGTCGACCGGTCCGCCCGCCGGCCGCGCGCCCTCGCCGTCACCATCATCCGGCCGCTCGCCGGCATGCGCCTGATGCGCGATCTCGCCGGTGATTGGCGGCGCTGGACGCCGGCGGAGCGCGGCGCGGCGCGGCTGATCCTGCTGCTCGCCACCGCCTTCTGCCTGGCGCGGGCGCTGCTCGCCGGCTGAGCGGGCGGCCGGGCTATTTCATCGCCTGCTTCAGGCCCGCGTCGAGCTTGTCGAGGAATTTGGTCGTCGTCAGCCAAGGTTGCTCCGGGCTGATCAGGATGGCGAGATCCTTGGTCATGAAGCCGGCCTGGACGGTATCGACGCAGACCTTTTCCAGCGTCTCGGCGAAGCGCTTGACGTCGGGCGTGCCGTCGAACTCGCCGCGATAGGCGAGCCCGCGCGTCCAGGCGAAGATCGAGGCGATGGGGTTGGTCGAGGTCTCCTTGCCTTGCTGATGCAGGCGGTAATGGCGCGTCACGGTGCCATGCGCCGCCTCCGCCTCGACCGTCTTGCCGTCGGGGGTGAGCAGCACCGAGGTCATCAGCCCCAAGGAGCCGAAGCCCTGCGCCACGATGTCGCTCTGGACGTCGCCGTCATAGTTCTTGCAGGCCCAGACGAAATTGCCGTTCCATTTGAGCGCGGCGGCGACCATGTCGTCGATCAGCCGGTGCTCGTAGGTGATGTTCTTCGCCTTGAACGGCGCCGCGAACTCCTTGTCGAAGATCTCCTGAAAGAGGTCCTTGAAGCGGCCGTCATAGGCTTTGAGGATGGTGTTCTTGGTCGAGAGATAGACTGGCCAGCCGCGCTGCAGCCCGTAATTGAGGCAGGCGCGGGCGAAGCCGATGATGGACTCGTCGAGATTGTACATGCTGAGCGCGACGCCGCCGCCGGGGAAGTCGAAGACCTCGAATTGCAGCGGCTTGCCGCCGCCCTGCGGCGCGAAGGTCATGGTGAGCTTACCCGGGCCCGGCACGACGAAATCGGTGGCGCGGTACTGATCGCCGAAGGCGTGGCGGCCGATGACGATCGGCGCGGTCCAGCCCGGCACCAGCCGGGGCACGTTCTTGCACACGATCGGCTCGCGGAAGATGGTGCCGCCGAGGATGTTGCGGAGCGTGCCGTTGGGCGACTTCCACATCTTCTTCAGCTTGAACTCTTTGACGCGCGCCTCGTCGGGGGTGATGGTGGCGCATTTGACGCCGACGCCGTATTTGGCGATGGCGTTGGCGGCGTCAATGGTGATCTGGTCGTCGGTCTTGTCGCGGGCTTCGATGCCGAGGTCGTAATATTTCAGATCGATGTCGAGATAGGGCAGGATCAGCTTGTCCTTGATGTACTGCCAGATGATCCGCGTCATCTCGTCGCCGTCGAGCTCGACGACGGGGGTCTTCACCTTAATTTTCTTCATGACCGACGATCCCTTGGCTGCGGCAGACGCGGAACATAGCATGCAACCTTCGGGACGCAAGCGCAGCGCCGGCGGCGCGGCTCAGGCGAGACTGCTGTCGCTTTTGAGCTGCGGCTCCGGCATCGCCGCCAGCGTCGGCAGCACGTCCTCGACATGGGTGACGCTGCGCAGATAGCCGCGCGCCGCGGCCGGAGCGAAGCCGAGGGCGATGGTATGCTCGATCAGCGCCGTGAACGGCGCCCAGTAGCCGGCGACATCGACCAGCACCGCCGGCTTGTCGTGCAAGCCGAGCTGACGCCAGGTGATGATCTCGATGGTCTCGTCGAGCGTGCCGAGCCCGCCGGGCAAGGTGACGAAGGCATCGGCGAGGTCGAACATGCGCTGCTTGCGCTCATGCATGCTGGAGACGATCACCAGGCGCGCATTGGGATGCGCCACCTCGCGGTCGTGGAGATGGGTCGGGATGATGCCGGTGACGCGGCCGTTGCGCGCGAGCGCGGCGTCGGCGATGAGGCCCATGAGCCCGACCCGGCCGCCGCCATAGACCAGCTCGACGCCGGCATCGGCGATGAGCGTGCCGAGTCGCACCGCCGCCTGGCGGTAACTCTCCTCGGCGCCGCGCGAGGAGCCGCAATAGACGCAAAGCCGCTTGATCGCCGCCATGGCGCGTACTGCTTTCCCAGGGTTGTCAGGCCGCGCTAGAATGCCTGACTTGCCGCGCTTGGCAAGGGTCGACGAGGGCGCATGAGACGGGACACGGTCATCGGCCTCATTGTCGTCGCGGTGGTCATCGTGGCGGAGCTCGCCTATTGGCGCGGGAGCGGCGTGCCGCCGAGCGCGCCGCAAAGCGCGCCGCCGCCGCCGCCCGTGGCCGCCGCGCCGGCACAGGCACCGGCGCCCGACGGCGGGCTGCCGAGCTTCGACATTGTCCGCATCAACCCGCAAGGCGAGGCGGTGATCGCCGGCCGCGCCGAGCCCGGCGCCGAAATCACCGTCCATGACGGCGACCATGTGCTGGGCAAGGTCACCGCCGACGCGAAGGGCGCCTGGGTGCTGTTGCCCAAGGAGGCGCTGACGCCCGGGGAGCATCAGCTCAGCCTCAGCGCTCGCGGCAAGGACGGGACCACCAGCACTTCCGACGGCGTCGTCGCCATGATGGTGCCCGAGCACCCGCCGGGCGCCCAGCCGGGGCAGGCGGGCACGCCGGTCGCGGTGCTGGTGCCGCGCCAAGGCAGCGGCGCGGTCAAGGCATTGCAGCTGCCGCCGGGCAAGAAGCTCTCGCTCGACGTCATCGAATACGACGCCGCGGGCAAGGTGCAGCTGCTCGGCCGTGCCGAGCCCGGCAGCCGCGTTGACGCCTATCTCGACGACGCGCTCGCCGGGCACGGCATCGCCGATGCCGCGGGCGGCTGGTCGATGACGCTCGATCGCGCCGTGCCCGAAGGCAAGTATCGCCTGCGCCTCGACGCCGTCGACGGTAAAGGTCAGAAACTGGCGGAGGTGACGCTGAGCTTCAGCCGGGTGGCGCCGCCCGAAGGCGCGGTCGCGGTCGATATCCAGCCCGGCAACAATCTCTGGCGCATCGCCCAGCGCTCCTATGGCAACGGCCTGCGCTATACGCTGATCTACCAGGCCAACCGGACGCAGATCCGCGATCCCAACCTGATCTATCCCGGCCAGGTCTTCGCGGTGCCGAACAAGCCGTAGGCGGACGGCGTCGGGCCGCTTCTGCGCTCAGGCACTATCTGGTGATCGACGGCTTGTACTGCTGGTGGAGCCGATCGTAGGCGCGACGCTTGAGCTTCGCTGCCGGATTCCACCGGCCGATGGGCGGGG
>JBKQTR010000509.1:0-12913 GCA_052143095.1 Allostellaceae bacterium | reverse complement strand
TCCGTCACTGGCGGGTGCCAGCGGTTGCGCTTGCAACCGCGGGAGCCCGCACCCCGGCGGACGATCCTCCGCCCGAGGGGCCGGAGAGGGTTGGAGTGAGGTGGGCCGGGCGATGAGCGCGGCGCGGACCGGCGCCGATCATCCGCGCTTGCTCGCTGAGGCCCGCGCGGTCGACACTCGGCGCCCATGAGCGACCCTCCGGCGCGCGCGGCTCGACAGCCGCTCTTCAACATCCCGCCGGTCACCAAGGGGCTGTTGATCGCCAACATTGTCGTATACGGGTGTCGGCTCTTGCTGCCGGCAGCGCTGGACGATGCCGTCGTCGGCACCTTCGCGTTCGTGCCGGCGCGCTACACCGCGGAACCGCTCGGCTGGCCTGCCCTGGTTGATCCCGTCACGTACCAGTTCCTCCACGCCAACCTGACGCATCTCGGTGTCAACATGCTGGCGCTGCTGGCGTTTGGATCGGGCGTCGAGCGCCGCGTGGGCGGCTGGCGCATGCTCGCCCTGACGATCGTCTGCGGCATCGTGGCCGCGGCCGCCCATCTCGGCGTCTATCCACAGTCGGCGCAGCCGGTAATCGGCGCATCGGGTGCGATTAGCGGATTGTTCGGGGGCGTTCTGCGACTGCAGGCGAGCGCCGGGTCCGACCGCAGAACAGGTCTGTGGCTGGTCATCGTGCTCTGGATCATCGTGACGGTGATCGCGGGACAGACGGGAATGCCGGGTCAGCCGGGAGCGCCGATCGCCTGGATCGCGCATCTCGGCGGGTTCGTCGCCGGTCTTCTGATGTTCGGCCTGTTCGAGCGCGGGACATCTCGGCCTTGATCGCGCGGCAGGCCGCTATCGGCTCGCCTCTGCTACTCGATTCCGGCGTCGTCCGCTGCCGCCAGAGTCGACTGGCGTTTTCAGCTCATGTCGATATGAAATGCACCTCGTCGCTCAGCGCCCGAATGTCAGCCAGGACCGCCTCACGCTCGAACTCTCGCGCGAGGCGCAGCAACTCGTCGATGATGTACTGGTCAGTGGCGATGCTGGCGAGCGTCTGGCAGCGCCGAGCCTTGTCGCGCATACCACTAGCATTGTTCATGTGCGCATTCTCCGTGCAGCACATGCTTCTATCACGCTTCGATTTTCGATCTGCGGTGGCATAAAAGGCGCATTGTGGAACAGGCGCGTGGTGTGGCGTCGCGGTCACACCTATCTCGCGCTTGCCGCAATGCCCGCCGCGCCGACGAGATCACACACCGGCTGCGCAGGACTTATCTCTTGGTTGTGTCGTGCGGACCGGAGTTCGCCTTTTGCTCACTATGCGGCTGCAGGCGAGGCTTGCGTGTCAAGCTAGTGGCAATCGGCTTCCCCGCAGAACCGAAGCGGGAAGCGGCCGTTTGGGCTCAGAGCGCGGCGCACAATGCCGCGCGGCCGCGCCACCAAGCGTGGAGGACTTTATGAGCATGGAAAATGCGGAGGCGCCAGGGTTCCGGGCGGCCCGGCGCGGCGTGTTTCCAGGTGCGACGACGCCAAGCGATGATCAGCCCGAGGCCCGGACCGGCGCCACGCTCGAGCCGCGCGAGAAAGCGTGGGGCCTCGATGCCGTCTCCGCGCCGCGCGAGAGGATCGCGCCGTCGCCGGACGAGATCGACTTCAGCGTCCATGTCAGCATGCGCTACCACGCGCGCCGCCGCGCCTGGCTCGACAGGTTTCACCGCGCCATGATGCTGGTGATCACGGTCTGCGCGAGCGGCGGGGTGGCCGCGATTTTTGGCGGCTTGCTTCTCGAAGCGGAATATCTCGCCGCCGCCGTCGCCATGGCGGGAGCCCTGGAGCTCGCCTTCTCCTTCCCCGAACGGGCGCGCGTCGAGGACGCGCTTTATCGTCGCTTCACCGCCCTCGCCGTTGAGATGGCTGCCGCGAACACGGCGGACGACCAGCAAACCCACGGGTGGGACGCGCAGCGGCTGCTGATCCGGGCCGACGCGGACGACCGTCTCGAGGTATTGCGCCGGATCTGCCACAATCTCGAGGCCGAGGCGCGCGGCTTCGACCGCGACGGGTTCTACTCGATCTGGCCTTGGCAACGCATCACGGCCGAGCTGGTCTCTCTGCCGCCGCTGCAACCCCTGGGACCGCTGGGGCGCTATTGATCGACGGCCGCGGGCGACCGCGCTAGAACCTCCCTACCATGGAGAAATGGCCAGAGGCGGCGGACAAGGACGCGCGCCTCCCTGACGCGCCCGAAACCCGCGCCGCGTCGGGGGGCGGGCGATGAGCGTCGCGCGGACCGGCGCCGATCATCTGCGCTCGCTCAATGACGGCCGCGCCGTCTATATCGACGGCGAGAAGGTCCAGGACGTGACCGTGCATCCCGCCTTCCGCAATGCCGTGCGCTCGGCAGCCTATCTCTATGATTTCCAGGCGCAGCCCGAGAACATCGAGCTCATGACCTTCGCGCCTGACGGTGGCGGCGCGCGGATCAGCCGCTGCTGGGAAAAGCCGCGCTCCTATGACGAGCTGGTGCGCCGCCGCCGCGCGCTGGAGGCGTGGTCGGAGACCAATTACGGCTTCATGGGCCGCTCGCCCGATCATGTCGCCTCGACGCTGCTGGGCCAGGTGCTGGGGATCGAGGTGTTCCGCCGCCACGGCGAGGCGCGTGCCCGGGCGCTGCTCGACTATTTCGACTATGTGAGCCGCAACGACCTCTTCCTCACCTATGTCATCGTCAACCCGCAGGGCGACCGCGCCAAGGCCTGGGGCGAGCAGGACGAGTTCCTGGTGGCGCAGGCGGTCGACGAGGACAGCGCGGGGATCACCGTGCGCGGCGCCAAGATGCTCGGCACCAGCGCCATCATGGCGAACGAGGTGCTGGTGGCGAATGTGCAGCCGCTGGGGCCCGGCGAGGAGAAGCTCGCGCTCTCCTTCGCGCTGCCGCTCAATGCCAAGGGGCTGAAGCTGCTGTCGCGCAAATCCTACGAGGCGGCGGCGGGCGCGCGCTTCGACAGCCCGCTCTCCTGGCAATTCGACGAGAACGACGCGCTGCTCTATTTCGACGACGTCAAGGTGCCGTGGGAGCGCGTCTTCGTCCATGGCGACACCGATATGTGCCGCGCCCAGTTCCACGATACGCCGAGCCACGTCTTCCAGAACTATCAGTCGCAGATCCGGCTCTCGGTCAAGACGCGGTTTCTCGCCGGCCTCGCGCTGAAGCTCGCCGAGACCATCGGCACCATCGCGTTCCCGGTGGTGCGCGATCAGCTCGGCCGCATCGCCGCGCAGGCGGCGATGGTGGAATCGATGATGATCGGCATGGAGGCCGGCGGCCATACCGGCGAAGGCTATTTCGCGCCCAACCGGCATTTCATGTACACCGCGCAGGTAGTGACGCAGGAGCTCTACCCGGCGCTGGTCGCCGCCATCCGCGAGCTTGCCGGCGGCGCCTTGATCATGCAGCCCTCATCCGTCGCCGATTGGGCCGATGCCGAGCTCGCCGCCATCATCCGCCGCACCCAGCGCTCGCCCGCCGTCCCGCCGGAAGACCGCGTCAAATTCCTCAAGCTCGCCTGGGACGCCGTCGGCTCCGAATTCGGCTCGCGCCATCTGCAATACGAGATGTTCTACGCCGGCGCCGCTTTCGTCACCCGCGGCCACAGCTTCCGCACCTATGATTGGGGCCGCGCAACCGGGCTGGTCGACCGGCTGATGAGCGGCTACGGGATCGCGGGGTGAGCGGAGCCGCGGTGGCCGGCCTGGCGCGTAGAGACGGCGTCGCTCCCGCGACGAAGTCCAAGCGGTCTTAACCAGGAGACACAATGCTGACGCGCAAAAGAATCGTGTCGTACGCCGGTGGTATCGCTCTTTCGGCCTGCGTCTTTTTGACAGGCGGCGCTGCGTCGGCGCAACAGCCGAAGGATTACGCGGAAATGGGCCTGGGGGTCAATTCATGCGCGACCTTCGGCGCGATGTACAAAAATGATCCCTCTGCCGCAGAGACCGCCTTCTTCACCTGGGCGCAGGGATTCATGTCCGCAATGAACCTGGTCTTGTTGGGACGCGACCACGAACCCAGCACGAACCTGGCGCTTTGGGACAGGGAGAGACAGAGGCAACATATTCGGTCTTATTGCGCCGCAAACCCGTCGCTTGCATATGATGAGGGTGTCTTTGACCTCTTCGATTCCATGAGGAAAGAGCAGGGGATGCGCAGCCTGGCGCGCTGACCGGTCCCTGCTGGCAAGCGGCCTCTGCCGCAGTGCTCTTCGGCGTTGTGCTCTACTGGTCCATTCCGTTTATATTTTTGGTGTTCTACGCCTCCGCCCGCGCGCCCTCGCGTGTCACGGAAGCTGCGAGGTAATCCATGGTTCTCCGGCGCCGGTGATCAGGAGTTCGTGAGACCCGCCTCTGAGAGATTGACAATGTCGCGCTGCGACACCTAGCGTCGAGTCCACTGGAGGGTGGTGCCATGGAGGAACTCACGCGGCGGTCCCGGACGGCGAGACGTGCCACGCTTCTCGCCTCGACGGCGATCATCGCCTTGCTCGGCGCCTGCCAGGGTCCGAGCGCCGGCAGCGGCGCCGACGCCTCCTCGACCGCGCCGGCCGCATCGAGCAGCGGCGACTACCCGCGCGGTGGCTTTGGCGTCTCTTGGTAGAACCGCGCCGATCCCAAGACTGCCGCGCCGGGTGTGGCAACGATGTTCCCTGCCACAGCGGCGGTCCGAATCACCGGTTGCTGCCGGGAACCGTGCCGGTCGGAAGAGACGCGGCAAATTTGGCGATCGTGCCGGGGATGGTCAGCCATAAGGCTTCCGGCTCGCGCACGATCTCCTCGAGCGCCCGCCGGAGATGGCGCAGCCGGTATGGCTGGCCGACGATATAGGGATGGAGCGCCACGCCCATGACCAGCGGCTGCCCGGCGGACTGCAGCAGCATCTCGCGGAATTGATCGACGATCATGTCGGCGAAATCGGACGCCGCCATCTGGCGCGCGACGATGGCGGGAATATCGTTCACCTCCTGCGGATAGGGCACCGCAAGGATCCTGCCGCGCCGCGTGCGAAACCAGATCGGCTGATCGTCGTGGCACCAGTCGAGCAGATAGGAATAGCCCGCTTCCTGCAGTAGATCCGGGGTCAGGCGGCTCTCGGAAATCCAGGGACCGAGCCAGCCTTGCGGCCGCGCCCCGGTATGACGGGCAAGGATCTCCGTGCTCTCGGCGATCAGGCTCGCTTCCGCCGCCTCGTCGAGATCCCCCTGGCGCTCGCTGTTGCTGCGGCCATGGGCGACGATCTCGTCGCCGCGCGCGACAAAACCCGTGAGCAGCTCCGGGCAATAATCGGCAATCGCTGCATTGGCGACGGCGCAGCACGGCAGGCGCGTTTCCTCAAGGAGCTGCAGCAGACGCCAGGCGCCGACACGGTTGCCGTAGTCGCGCCAAGCGAAATTCAAGATATCGGGTTGCGGGCCGCCCGGCGCGAGCGCGGCACCCAGCCCCTCGCCTAAGGCAAAATGCTCGAGATTGATCGCGACATAGACCGCGAGCCGCTTGCCTTCGGGCCAGGAATAGTCCGGCCGCCGGGTGATCGGCACATAGTCGTAGCGTCCATGCGTCGGCAGCACCGGCACCTCAGCGCGACCTCGGCGTGAAGGGCGCCATCAGGCCGCTATAGGATTTGGCCAGGGGCCACGCGTAGCCGCCGATCTTGCTCGTGCGCAGGCCAAGCCCGGCCAGCGCCTCGACCAGCTTCACCGCGGCGGCGACGCCGTCGACCACCGGCACGGCGAATTTGCGCGACAGCGACGACGCCAGCTCCGTCATGCCGGCGCAGCCGAGGATGATCGCCTCGGCGCGGTCCTCCCGCAGCGCGACGGCGATCTCGGCTTCGATCCGCGCGACGGCGTCGGCATTGCCGTCCTCGAGCGCCAGCACCGGCACGTCCGCCGCGCGCACGCGGCAGCGGCGCGAGACGCCGTAGCGCGCGGCCAGCGCCTCGAGCGGCGGGATCGAGCGCGACAGCGTCGTGACGATCGAGAAGCGGTGGGCGAGCGGCGATGCCAGGTGAATGGCGGCCTCGCAGAGGCCGACGACCGGAATCGCGACCGCGCTGCGCGCGGCGTCGAGGCCGGGCCGGTATCGTCGAAGCAGGCGATGACCGCGCCGTCGGCGCCCAGCTCCGCGCCTGCCCCCACCGCCTGGAGCAGCCCCGGCACGGAACAGGCCTCGTCGTAATAGCCTTCGATGCTCGCGGGGCCCATGGGCGAGGTGACGGCGTCGATGATCGTGTCCGCCGCCGCGACCGCCCGCGCCGACGCCGCAATCATGCGGGTCATCGTCGCCGTCGTGTTCGGGTTGACGATCAACAGGCGCATCGCGCTAGCCCCCGCTCCGGGCGCGGCGGCGCCGGATAACCGCCACCGCGGCGATGCAGCCGCCGATCACAGTGAAGGAGAAGGCCGTGGTCAGGGTGCCGAGGGCGTAGAGTACCGGCGTCGTGATGTTCGTCGTCATGGCGTAGATCTCGAGCGGCAGCGTGTTGTCCTCGCCGGCAGTCAGCAGCGTGCGGGCGAACTCGTCGTAAGAGAGGGTGAAGCCGAACAGCGCGACGCCGAGAAGGCTCGGCGCGATGATCGGCAGCACGACATGGCGCAGCGTCTGCCAGGACGAGGCGCCGAGATCACGCGCCGCCTCCTCATAGGAGGGATCGAAGCGGTTGAACACGGCGAACATGATCAAGAGGCCGAAGGGCAGCGTCCAGGTGAGCTGCGCGCCGAAGGCGGAACTGTACCAGGCGGGGTCGAGCGCCAGCTCGCTGAACAGCAGCCCGATGCCGAGGCTGATCAGGATCGAGGGCACGACCAGGCCGGCCACCGCGAGATAGAACAAGGGGGTATCGCCGCGGAAGCGCTTGCGATAGGCGAGGCCGGCCGCCAGCGACACCACCACCGTGGTGATCATCACCAGGCCGCCGAGCATCAGCGAGCGCTCGACCGATCCGCCGAAATCGCCGACGAGCTGCGGCTCGAAGAGATCGGCGAACCAGTGGAGCGAGACCCCGCTCATGGGAAAGGTCAGGCCGCCATTCGGTCCCTGGAACGACAGCACCGCGATGGTGAGTGTTGGTCCATAGAGGAACAGCACGTAGAGACCGAAAAAGCCGGCCAGCAGGTAGAATCCCAGCGAGCGCTTGCGGTCACCCATCGGCGGGCTTTGCTCCGCTTGCCGGCGCGGCCAGCTCGCGCCGGATGTCGACGCTGCGCATGATCGCCGAGATCAGCGCCAGCACCAGGAGCAGCAACAGCACGGCGTTCGCCGCCGCCGCCGGGTACTGCAGCACGCCGATCGAATTGGCCATCATCAGCCCGACCGAGGCGCTCTGGCCGCCGCTCATCAGCCGCACCGTGACGAAATCGCCCATCACCAGGCTGATGACGAAGATCGAGCCGATGGCGATGCCGGTCTTGCACAGCGGAATGACGACGTGCCACAGCACCTGCGGCTCGCCCGCGCCCGCGTCCCGCGCCGCCTCGAGCAGCGACCGGTCGATCCGCATCATAGAATTGAAGATCGGGATCATCATGAAGAAGGTATTGAGATGCACCAGCGCCAGCACCACGGCGAAATCCGAGAACAGCAGGAACTCGAGCGGCTGGTGAATGAGGCCGAGCCGCTGGAGCGCCATGTTCAGGAGGCCGTTGCGCCCGAGGAAGGGGATCCACGAGATCATCCGGATGATGTTGGAGGTCCAGAACGGCACGGTGCAGAGCAGCGACAACGCGATTTGCCACAAGGTCGAGCGGATATAGAAGGCGAGGAAGTAGGAGAGCGTGAAGCCCACCACCAGCGTGATCGCCCAGACGATCAGGGCGAAGCGGAAGGTGTTGAGATAGGTCTCCCAGGTGACTTTGGAGAACAGCAGCTCGCGATAGTTCTCGAGCGTGAAACGCGGAATGATCTGCACGGAATCGTAGTCGAAGAAGCTGACGATGATGATCGCGATAATCGGGAACACCAGGAAGCACAGCAGCACCGCGGCCAGCGGCGCCGCCTGGAGATAGGCCACGACGCCGGCGGCGGAAATCGCGCGCGACCGCGGCGCGGCGGCGGCCGTGCCCTCCGCCGCGACGGGAAGCGTGCTCATGCCGCGATGAATTCGTTCCATTTCTGGATCATGTAGCGGTCCTCGTCCATCACCGAGTTCCAGCAGACGACCTGGCCCATGCGCTCATAGAAGGAGCCCCCGTCGCGCACGGCGCCGGCTTTCTCCATCACCTTGCCCTGAGGGCTGAGGATGTCGCCCTGGGCGGGCTTGCCCTCCATCCAGTAGCCCCATTCGTCTGGGCTCATGAATTTCTGCGCGGTCTCGAGCACGGCGGTGTAATAGCCCTGACGGTTGAGATAGGCCCCGACCCAGCCGGACATGTACCAATTGATGTATTCGTAGGCGGCATCGAGCAGCGGACCCGTGACATGAGAGGCGATGCCGAGCCCGCCGGCCCAGCCGCGATAGCCTTCCGCCAGCGGCTGGTAGGTGCAGGGAATCCCACGCGAGCGCACCACCGCCACAGCCGGCGACCACATCGACTGGATGATCACCTCGCCCGAGGCCATCAGATTGACGCTCTCGTCGAAGCTCTTCCAGAAGGCGCGGAACTGTCCGGCCTTCTTCGTCTCGATCAGGAACGCGATCGTCTTGTCGATCTCGTCCCGGGTCATGTTACCCTTGTCCTCGTATTTGACCTTGCCCAGGGACTCCATGACCATCGCCGCATCCATGATGCCGATGCCGGGGATGTTCAGGATCGAGGCCTTGCCCTTGAAGGCGGGGTCGACGAGGTCGCGCCAGTTGCGGATCGGGCGCCCGACCAGATCGGGGCGGATGCCGAGCGTGTCGGCATTGTAGATGGTCGGGATCATCGTCGCCCATTCCGTCGGCTCCTTGGCGAATGTGCGCGAGCTCTTGCCCTCCACGAATTCGACCTTGTGCGGTGCCGTGCCGTCGCCCACCTTCGAGGTCGGCGTCAGCTTGCCGGTGATGAAAACCGGCACGATCTTGTCGAAATACTTGATCCGCTTGGCGTCCATGGGCTGCAGCGCGCCGGTCGGAAAGACCTTCTTGCAGCTGAAATACTCGATATCCGCGATGTCGTAGGAATGCGGCTGCGTCACCGCGCGCTGGACCGCGGCGTCGGTATCGGTCGCGGTCATTTCCAGGATGATGCCGGTATCCTGCTTGCATCTCTCGGCGATCGCATTCTGGTTCGAGGTGCCGGTGCCGAACTGGCGCAGCGTGACGTTGTTGTATTTCTGCGCCCAGACCATCGGAAATCCGGTGACCGCGCCGGAGCCGATCGCCGCGCCGGCGACGGCGGTGCCTGCCTTGAGCAGGCGGCGGCGCGTGAGACCGGCGCGAGGGGTGCCGCGGGGTGGTGACGGGTCCTTGCTCATGATGTCTCCCTTCTACTGAGGCGTCGCAATGACGGGATGGGCATCCGCCGCCGACCAGGCCAGGCGCGCCCGGTCGCCGACGCGAAAGGGATGCCCGTAAAACACTTCGTCCGGCAGGTGCGATACGAGCCGGACGCCGAGATCGGTGTCGAGCGTTACCTGGACGCGCGCGCCCTGATACTCGACGGCGCTGACCTGGCCGGGCACGCTGGGCTCGACCGGCCGCTCGATGGCGAAGAGCCGGCAGCGATCGGTGCGGACCGCCACCTCCATCGCGCCGTCACGCGGAATGAGGTTATGGCCGCCGAGGAAGCGGGCGACGAAGGCGGTCTTGGGCTGATCGAAGACGTGGCGCGGCGCGTCGGCCTGCTGGATGCGGCCGCCCTCCATCACCACGACGAGATCGGCGAGCGCCATCGCCTCTTCCTGCGAATGGGTGACGTGGACGAAGGTGATGCCCAGCTCGCTCTGCAGCCGCTTCAGCTCCTCGCGCATCCGGCCGCGCAGGAACGGATCGAGCGCCGAGAGCGGCTCGTCGAGCAGGAGGACCTTCGGCTGGGTGACCAGCGCCCGGGCCAAGGCCACGCGCTGCTGCTGGCCGCCGGAGAGCTGCGCCGGCAGCCTTTCGGCATAGGCGGTCATCTGGGTCAGCTCGAGGAATTCGCGGGCCTTGGCGCGGCGCTCCGCTTTGCCCATCCCGCGCATCCTCAGGCCGAAGGCGACGTTGTCGATGCAGGTCAAATGCGGGAACAGCGCATAATTCTGGAACATCATGGCGGTGCCGCGCTTGGCGGGGCGCAGATTGGTGACATTTTGGGCAGTGATCAAAATATCGCCATCGGAAACGGATTCATGACCGGCGATCATCCGCAGCATCGTCGTTTTTCCGCAGCCGCTCGGTCCCAACAGGCAGCAATAGGTTTTTTCGGGAATGCGGAGCGAGATGTCGTCGACCGCCAGCGTCGCGCCATAGCGCTTGGTGACGGCAATGATTTCAACAGCGTAGCGCGCGCTCATGCCCCTACCCAAATCCCATCGCGTGTTGGGGCCGCCGTGCCCCCGAGCGTCACCGCATGGCCAAAGGGCAAGCTGCAACTCGCGTGCCACGGCCCCGATGGTCCACCCAGCCCGGGCGGTCATTGTCTGACCGCGATCACGGCGACGGGTCCGCCGCCATCCGGCCCCTGATGTTCGGCTCCCCCGGAGACGAACAAATCGGTCCGGCCGACCAGGCCGGCCACCGCGCCACCGACGAAGGCGCGGGCGTGCCGGGTTGCGAGAATGTCGCTGTCATCGAGCATGACGTGCCGTGCGCCGCGGATAACACCATCCGAAGACGGCTCGGCTTTGACCAGGAGCGCGCGCATAAGCTCACGCTGGGCGCCCGAAAGCTGGCGCGGCGCGTCAAGCCCGGCGCTGGCAAGCGCATCGTGGACCGCCAATACGTCGATGCCATCCATCATCACCGCATGGCTGATCGTCAAATCGCCGGACCAGCCGTCGCTGTTGCCGAGCACGATGACTTCATTGTTTGTCAACTCTGTTCCCGCCGAGGCGCTGGCACGACCGGACCACAGGCCAAAGTCGTGGCATACGACGTCATCCGACAGAACCCCTGCGGCGATTTCGCCCAGAGCAAGGCCCACGCCCAAGGCCGAGGCGCCGCGCGACAGACCCATCGAGGCGTAAGTGTCATGCGTCGCCGGTCGCTTGCCCCGCGCCAATGCCTCGGCATGGCGCTGCGCCGTGATCAGCGGACATTTGATTTGTACGAAGTGCACATCGTCGTCGGAGTCGATACCGGCAGTGGCAATGGCTTGGCGCACCGCCGCCGCGGTTTCGAGAATTTGCGGCATGCGCCCGATCTCTTCGGGAAGAAAAGGGCGCGTCGCCGCCGTGCCGATGGCCAGACGCTTGCTGCCTCCGGCGGCGGCCGTGCCGGTCCGCACGACGAAGACAAGAAAATGCGGCGAGAGGCCGCCTTCGGTGCCGCCCGACATCACCATGCCCACCCGGTGCGTCACCTCGGCGCGAGCACAGCCCAGCCGCGGCGCCAATGCGCTCTTCAGGGCTTCGATCGCATAGGGCCGGGTGAAGTCATTGACGCACCCATTACCCTCCGTCTTGCCGAAGATGGCGACGATTTCCTCCGCTTTGAGCGCGCCGCCATCGATCAGCGCTTCAAGCGATGCGGTATCCCCGGGATTGACCATCGGCACGCGGAACACAAGACATTGTCTCGTCGGTGCCATCATGATCGCTTTCGCGGCGTGAATTGGGATCACGCTACGGGACCGGAGCCGCGCCACGGTAGCGGCAAGAATCGTTCCGAGCGCTCTCTTTTTTCGCTCACCTGGCCCGATTTTCGCATGGCATCGGCTGGTGGCCGGCTCAGGAAGCCTTCGGCTCGGGGAGGGATCGGTGATCGTGTCCCAAATGGTTCAGCCGCGTGCGCTGCGCTACGTCGACGCGGTGGCCCGGCTCGGCTCCATTCGCCGCGCGGCGGAATCGCTCAACATCGCCTCCTCGGCTGTCAATCGCATGATTCTCGAATTGGAGCGCGCGCTCGACGCGAAATTGTTCGAACGCTTGCCGCACGGTGTGCGCCTGACCTCGGCGGGCGAATACCTGGTGCTTCATATTCGGCGAAGCGCGGCCGATTTCGAAACTGCGCGGGCGCAAATCGATGGTCTCAAAGGGGTTCAACGCGGCCATGTCGCGATTGCTGCGGTCGAGGCGGTGATCGAGCCCTTCCTTGCGGGCGCGGTCGCAGCCTTTCACCTCAACCACCGGCGGGTCTCCTATCAGGTGCGGATCGCCGGATCGCTCGAGGTCGCGGATGCCGTGGTGCGCGAACAGGTCGATCTTGGCCTCACCCTCAACGCACCAAGCTCGCCACGGTTGGTCGCGCTTGCCACGGCGCCC
Source organism: Allostellaceae bacterium (assembly GCA_052143095.1). Taxonomy (GTDB): domain Bacteria; phylum Pseudomonadota; class Alphaproteobacteria; order ATCC43930; family CGMCC-115725; genus DAHUYF01. The sequence goes on along the minus strand of JBKQTR010000509.1, from coordinate 550 downwards.
TTTTTCCTTCACGCCTTCGTCGGCAGCGGTCACCCGCTCGCGCGCCGCCGCGCGCTGCGCTTGACCGATTGCATCGGCTTTCCGGTGGCGATGGGCGATGAAACCTTGGGCGGCCGTCACCGTCTTGAAAGGGCTTTCGAGCAGACGCTCCTGGATTTCCGGCCGTTCCTGTCGTCGAATTCGATCGCACTGATGATCGAGACCGGAAAATATTCCGACGCTATCTGCTTCCAGGCGCTGCCCACGCCGCAGCGCCGCGCTTTCGGCACGATCATGGCGATCCCGCTCGCCGATCGCGAAATCAGCCAGCTGGAACTCGCGCTCATTGCCAACAAGCGGCGGGCGCTCTCGACGGCGGTCGCAACCTTTGCCGCGGAATTATCCCGCGCGATCCGCGATCATGGCCCCGGCTGACCGATCGCCGGTTTTCGGCGTCCTCGGCGCGACTAAGAGCCTGTTTCGGAACTGGGATGGGTCCTCGTGCAACCCGGAGGGACATCGTCATTTGCCGCCGGGAGCGACTCCGTTCGATCGCTTTGCGATCGAACCC
>JBKQTR010000508.1:0-9552 GCA_052143095.1 Allostellaceae bacterium | reverse complement strand
ATTGCCTCGCATCTCCCGCACCCCACCCTTCTCCAGGACAATCGCATGCACCGCCGAGCCGCCAGTGGGAAAGATTGACCACGGAGGCACGGAGGACACAGAGAAGGGATGCGGGGCGCGCGAAGCGCGCCATTCTTCGCTTCTCCGTGCGCTCCGTGCCTCCGTGGTGAACCCCCTGGGCACTACCGGGAGCGTTGCCCGCCGCGGGCCAGGCGCGTAGCATCGCGGCTTCCGTCGCTCACGCGAGGCCAGCATGATCATCGATTGCCACGGGCACTACACCACCGCGCCGAAGCAGCTGGAGAGCTGGCGGCAGCGCCAGATCGCCGCGCTCGCCGACAAATCGCAGCCCCGGGCCAAGGGCACGCTCGGCATCAGCGACGACGAGATCCGCGCCAGCCTGGAGAACGCGCAGCTGAAGCTGCAGCGCGAGCGCGGCACCGACCTCACCATCTTCTCGCCGCGCGCCGCCGGCATGTCGCACCACATCGGCGACGCCACCACCAGCCAGCACTGGTCGGAGCATTGCAACGACCTCGTGCACCGCGCCTGCACGCTCTACCCCGAGAATTTCGTCGGCGTCTGCCAGCTGCCGCAATCGCCGGGGGTGCCGCCGGAAAACTGCATCGACGAGCTCGAGCGCTGCGTCAACGAGCTGGGCTTCATCGGCTGCAACCTCAACCCCGACCCGTCCGGCGGCTACTGGACCGACCCGCCGCTCACCGACCGCTGGTGGTATCCGCTCTACGAGAAGATGGTCGAGCTCGACGTGCCGGCGATGGTGCATGTCAGCGCCTCGTGCAACCCCGCCTTCCACTTCACCGGCGCGCATTACAACAACGGCGACACCACCGCCTTCATGCAGTTCCTGACCTCGGATTTGTTCAGGGATTTTCCAACGCTTAAATTCATCATTCCGCATGGCGGCGGCGCCGTGCCGTATCACTGGGGCCGCTATCGCGGGCTGGCGCAGGACATGAAGAAGCCGCCGCTCAAGGAGCTGCTGCTCAAGAACGTGTTCTTCGACACCTGCGTCTATCACCTGCCCGGCATCGAGCTGCTGACCAAGGTGGTGCCGGTCGAGAACATCCTCTTCGCCTCGGAAATGGTCGGCGCGGTGCGCGGCATCGATCCCGAGACCGGCCAGCATTACGACGACACCAAGCGCTATGTTGAAGCGGTCTCCTGGCTCGGCGACGCGGAGCGGAAGAAAATCTTCGAAGGCAATGCCCGGCGGGTGTTCGGTCGACTCAAGCGCGACGCATAGCGTCGTCGCTGGCGGCGCCAGCGCTTGCCCAGCAAGCGCGAGAGCCGCACCGTGCGGGCTAGCCGGCACGGCGCGGGCTTTCGCGGTTGCAAGAGCAACCGCTGCCGCCCGCCGCGGACGAATTCGCTTCGCGAATTCGCCTAGGCGAACAGCTGCTCCGGGCGCAGGGCCGCCGGCATCACCTGCTGCTCGACGGCGTAGCGCACGATCGTCTCCAGCGCCGGCCGGTTGGCGGCGACGCCGAAGGGGAAGGGATCGCCGACCACGGCAGCGAGGCGACGCACGCTGTCATCGGCCGGGCCGAGATCCCGGCCCTCGTCGAGCCGCGCGAGATAGGCGGCTTTGGCCGCGACGAAGCCGGCGACCAGCGCGCGGGCGAGGCCGGGCTCCGCCGCCAGCACCTCGTCCTTCACCACCACCGTGTGGTTGATCGGGTAGATCCCGGTCTTGCGGAACCAGGCGAAGCCGGATTCCCGCGCATCGGCGATGAGCGGCGTGATCTCCGGCGCATCGCTGCGGACATCGCCGACCGCCGCCACCGCCTCGCCCGAGAGCAGCAGCTCCGCCACCGGCCGGCCGCGGAACTTGTAGGTGACGTTGGCCGGCGCCTGGTACTCCTGGACATGCTCGTCATCGGTCGGCGCCCAGGTGACCTTGCGCAGATCGACGCCGTACTCATGGGCGAGGATGCCGCGCACCCAGAGCCCGGTGGTAACGGTGTAGCCGCGATTGACCGCCACCGTGCGGCCCTCGAGATCGCGCGGCGATCGCAGGCCAGCGTTGACGTTCTGGAACGCCGCCCAATGATGGAAATTGCGCGTGACGAAGACCGGGATGGCGGTGATCGGCTTGCCCGCCGCGCGGGCGCAGAGATATGTGGTGAACGCCATCTCGCAGATATCGAACTCGAGCCGCCGCACCATGCGCCGCATCAGCGGCACGATCTGCTCGACGGCCACGAAATCGAGCGGCCGGCCGCAATCGACCGCCCCCTCCTTCAAAGGCTTGGTGAGGCCGGAGGTGGCGAGAGCGAAAGTCAGCGGGCGCATTGGCGCGGGTCCTCTCGAGGTTTTTTCTAGAATACCGGCTCACCCGCCGCCGGCAAGGCGGCCCGAGGGACGGAGGTATAGGACATTGTCCCACTGCAAGCTCGCCCGTGCGTCCTTCGAGACGCGCGCTTCGCGCGCTCCTCAGGATGAGGAGGTGATGAAAATGGCATCGACCGATGATGCCCGATTCACCTTCGCCTCATCCTGAGGAGCGGTCCGAAGGACCGCGTCTCGAAGGACGCACGGACCGCCTTGCAGCCCTAGCGCGAGCGCGCCTTCTTCCGTGCCGCCGCCTTCGCCAGGAAATCGCCCATCATCCGCTTCGGCTCGTCGCTGGCGAAGGCGTCGGCGAAGCTGGCGATGCCGCGCGCGATCGCCTGCGACATCGGCAGCTCCTCCCAGTCGCGGATCAGCGTCTTCTGCAGCCGGATCGCCTTGCCGCCGCAAGCGAGAATGGCGTCGAGAAGCTCGCCCACGGCGATGTCGAGCTGGGCTGCGGGAACGCACCATTCGACCAGGCCCCAGCGCTCGGCCTCGCGCGCATCGATGGTCTCGGCCGTCAGCAGCAGCCGGCGCGTGCGGCCCCAGCCGATCAGGCTCGGCAGCAGCGCCGCCTCGATCACCGAGGGGATGCCGACCTTGACCTCTGGCATGCCGAAGCGCGCATGCTCGCTGGCAATGCGCAGATCGCAGGCGGCGGCGATTTCGAGACCGGCGCCCAGCGCATAGCCGTGGATGCGGGCGATCACCGGCACCGGCAGGCGGCGCAACGCGTCGCAGGCGCGGTGCAGCGCGGTGATGAACGGCGCGGCGCTGGCGCCGTCGAGCGCCGCCATGTCGCGGATATCGGCGCCGCCGATGAAGGCGCGCTCGCCGGCGCCGGTCAGCACCAGCGCGCGCAGCTTGGCGTCACCGGCGAGCCCCTCGACCTTTTCCGCGAGCTCCTCGATGAGCCCCCGCGTCAGGATGTTGAGCTTGCCGGGATGGTCGACCGCGAGCCGGGCAATTCGGCCGGCCTTGCCGCGCTCCTCGATGCTGAGCTCAAGTCGCGGCGCGGCGCCGGTCTTACTCACGCTGGATGAGCTCGATCTTGTAGCCGTCGGGATCCTCGATGAAGGCGATGACCGTGGTGCCAAACTTCACCGGGCCGGCCGGCCGCGTGATCTTGACGCCTTCCTTGCCGAGCTTGGCGCAGGTGGCGTAGACGTCGCCGACGCCGATGGCGAGATGGCCGAAGGCGGTGCCGAGCGCGTAGGGCTCCTTCTGGTCCCAATTGTAGGTGAGCTCGATCACCGTGCTGCTGTCCTCGCTGCCGTAGCCGACGAAAGCGAGGGTGTAGCGCCCTTCCGGCACCTCGCGCTGGCGCAGCACCTGCATGCCCAGCAGCCGCCCGTAGAAGTCGAGCGACTTCTCGAGATCGAAGACGCGGATCATGGTGTGCAGCATCCGCCCTGCGCCGATCACGGGCGCGTCCTGCTTGCCGACGGTTTTCGTGTCCATGGGTACCTCCTCTCGGGTTCTTGCGGGGCGCGGTTCAGGCGGCGGTGAAATCGGCACCGCGCCGGCGCGCGGCGATGATCGACAGCACGAGATCGGCGGCGCGCCGGCTCGGCGAGAGCTCGCCGAGGCCGAGCTGCCGCAGCGCCTCGCGGCAGCCGGCGATCTGCGCGCGCCGCCGCGTGTCGTCGGCGAGCAGGCTCTCGACCGTCGCGGTCAGACGCTCGGGCGTGCAGTCTCCTTGGATCAGCTCCGGCACCACCTCGCGCCCCAGGATCAGGTTGAGCAGGTGAATATAATCGACGCTGACGATGCGCCGCAGCAGCCAATGGGTCAATGGGTTGAGGCGATAGGCAACGAGCGCCGGCACGCCGGCGAGCGCCAGCTCCAGCGCCACCGTGCCGGAGGCGGCCATGGCGGCGTTGCTGGCGGCAAACGCGTCGTATTTCTCGCGCTCGCCGCGCACCACCACCGCCGGCGCCGCCCAGCCTTGGACGGAAGCCGCCACCTGCGCGGCCACGGTCTCGGTCACCGGCACCACCAGGCGAAGATCGGGGCGCTGCCGGACAAGGCGCTCGACCGCGGCGGCAAAAGGCGGCAGCAGGCGCCCGACCTCGCCGCGGCGGCTGCCCGGCAGCACCGCCAGCACCGGCGCCTCGGCCGGGATGCCGTGACGGCGGCGAAAGCCGGGCCCGTCGCCGCGCTCGGCGCCGCTTTCCACCACGGGATGGCCGACATAACTGCAGGCGAGCCCGGCCTTGGCGAAATAGGGCGGCTCGAAGGGCAGCAGCACCATGAGATGGTCGTACCAGCGTGCCATGCGCCGCGCCCGCCCGGCACGCCAGGCCCAGACCATGGGCGCGACGTAATGGATGAGCGGCAATGCCGTCTCGCCGCCCCGCCGCAGCCGCTGCGCCACACGCCAGGTGAAGCCGGAACTGTCGATGGTGACCACCGCCGCCGGCTTGAGCCGGCGGATCTCGGCGACGGTCTCGGCGACCCGCCGCAGGATGAGGCGGGCGCGCGGCAGCACCTCGGCGACCCCCATCACGGCGAGCTCGTGCAGCGGCACGAGGCTCTTCAACCCCTGCTCCGCCATGCGCTCGCCGCCGATGCCGGCAAAGCGCACGGCGCCGCCGCTGCGCTCCCTAAGCGCCGCCATCAGCCTTCCGCCCAAGGCGTCGCCCGAGGGCTCGCCGGCGATGATATAGAGCAGCGGCGCCTCGGCGCTCATGGCGGGACGACGCCGACGATGAATAGGCCGGCGCGGTCGGCGGCGGCGACGGTCTCACCACGGTCGAGGAGAAGGGTCGCGCCAGCCTCGACGGCGATACCGCTGAGTCCCGCCGCCTGCGCCCGCGCCACGGTGCGGGGACCGATGGTCGGGAGATCGGCGCGGCGCTCCTGCCCCGGCTTCGTGCCTTTGACCAGCACGCCGCCCGGCCCCTCGCGCCGGAGCGCACGGCAGCGCTCGATCAGCGCATCGGTGCCCTCGATCGCCTCGACGCCGAGCACCAGCCCGTGCTGCACCACCGCCGCCTGGCCGATATCGAGCGCGCCCAGCGCGCGTATGATGCGGAAGCCCAGCGCGATGTCGTGCTGCGCCGGCTCGTTGGGGGTGAGGCGGCCGAGCGGCCCCGCGGGCACCAAGGCCGCGCCGAGCAGGCTGTCGGCGCCGACGACGCGGAAGCCCTCGGCCGCCTCGAGCTCGTGGATGACCGCCTTGAGCAGCCCGTCATCGCCGAGCGCGCGGTAGCTGACACGGGCGAAGAATTTGGCGGTGCGCCAATCCGGCCGGAGCTGCAGCAGCGAGGGGCGCCGGACGCCGCCCGCCATCACCAGCTCCTCGACACCGTGCTCGCGCAGCAGCCGCAACCCCTCGCCGGCCGCGCCGAGCCGCACCCAGGCATGCGGCGCGTCGGCGAGGATGGCAGGATCGGCCGAGCCCTCGAAGGCGAGCACGAAGAACGGCCGCTCGGCGGCGCGGCAGGCTTCGATGACGCGCAGCGGCAGCTCGCCGGCACCGGCGAGGATGCCGAGCTTAGGCGCCATTGCTCTTGGGCTGGACGAAGCCGCGCGCGTTGTCGGCGCGCATGAAGGCGATGAGGTCGCGCACCGGCCTCACCTCGCCATAGCGCGCCGCCACCGCCTCGACGCGCTCGGCGAGCGTGCCGGTACCGTCCTCGAACACCATCTGATAGGCGGTGCGCAGCGCCTGTATGTCCTCGCGCGAGAAGCCGCGGCGCTGCAGCCCGACCATGTTGAGGCCGGTCAGCCGCGCGCGATCGCCCATCACCAGCCCGTAGGGGATGACGTCGCGCTCGACCCCGGTGAGGCCGCCGACATAGGCATGTGCGCCGATGCGGACGAATTGATGGACGGCCGAGAGACCGCCGAAGGCGGCGTAGTCGCCGACCACGACATGCCCCGCGAGCGGAACGCTGTTGGCCATGATGATGTGGTCGCCGAGCTGGCAGTCATGCCCGACATGCGCATTGGCCATGAACAGGCAGTCATTGCCGATCCTCGTCACCATGCCGCCGCCGGCGGTACCGGGGTTCATGGTGACGTATTCGCGGATCACGTTGCGCTTGCCGATGACCAGCGCCGAATCCTCGCCGGCATATTTTAGATCCTGCGGCCGGTGACCGATCGAGGCGAAGGGAAAGATGCGGGTGCCGGCGCCGATGGTGGTGTGGCCGGCGACCACGACATGGGAGAGAAGCTCGACCTCCTCGCCAAGGACGACCTTGGCGCCGACATGGCAATAGGGACCGATGCGTGCGCCGGCCGCGATCTCGGCGCCGGGCTCGATGACGGCGGTTGGATGGATCTCGGCCATGGGCTCAGCGATCCCGGATCATGGCGGCGAAAACCGCCTCGGCCATGACCTTGTCGCGCACCAGCGCCTGTCCTTCGAATTTCCAGACATTGCCGCGGTTCTGCTTGCGCACCACCTTGACGTGCAGCTGGTCGCCCGGAAAGACCGGATGGCGGAACCGGGCGCTATCGACGCTCATGAAATAGACCAGCTTGCCCTCCGATTCGGGCCCCAGCGTCTGCACCACCAGCACCGCCGCGGTCTGCGCCATGGCCTCGATCATCAACACCCCGGGCATCACCGGATGCTGGGGGAAATGCCCCTGGAAATAGCCCTCGTTGATCGACACGTTCTTGATGCCGACGGCGCTCTCGCCGCTGACCACATCCACCACCCGGTCGATCAGCAGGAAGGGATAGCGGTGCGGGATCATCTGCATGATCCGCTGGATGTCGATCTCGGCGGTGACGCCCGGCTGCGCCATATCCATGCTACTCGCTTTTCCTCCTCGCCAGCCGCTGCAGGGCGGCGACCTGACGGAAGAACTCCTTGACCGGCCCGGCGGGAGAGCCCATCACCGTCTCGCCCGGCGCCACGTCGCGCATGACGCCCGCCTGGGCGGCGATGCGGGCGCCGCTGCCGATCACGAGATGGCCGATAAGCCCGCCCTGGCCGCCGATCATGACATAATCGCCCAGCCGGGTGCTGCCGGAAATCCCGGCCTGCGAGACCAGCACGCAGCCGCGCCCGATGTGCACGTTGTGCCCGATCTGCACGAGATTATCAATCATGGTGCCGGCCCCGATGACCGTATCCGGCCCGGCACCGCGGTCGACGGTGGTATTGGCGCCGATCTCGACATCGTCGCCGATGATCACCCGGCCGAGCTGCGGCACCTTGACGTAGCCTTTGGGGTCGAGCGCGAAGCCGAAGCCATCCTGGCCGATGCGGGCGCCGGGATAGAGCCGCACGCGCGAGCCGATCAGCGCGTGGCTGATGCTGACGTTGGCGCCGACGCGGACCTCGTCGCCCAGGCGCGAGGCGGCGGCGATGACGCTATTGGCGCCGATCAGGCAGCGCTTGCCGATCTCGACCCCGGCGCCGATCACCACATTGGCTTCCACCGCCGTGCCTTCGCCCAGCCGCGCCGACGGGTCGATCACCGCGCCCGGGGCGACCCCCGGCACCGGCGGCGGCTCGGGGTAGAAGGCCTGGGCGGCCACGGCATAGCCGCGATAGGGCTGCTCGGTGAGCAGCAGCGTCGCCGCGGGCGGCGCCTGCGCCGCCAGCGCCGGCTGGACGAAGATCGCGCCTGCGCCGGTGCGGCGGAAGTCATCGAGATATTTGCGGTTGTCGAGCCAGGTCAGCTGCTCCGGCCCGGCGGCATCGAGCGACGCCACGTCGCGCACCAGCAGCTCCGCCTTGCCGGCGCCGGCTATGGTGGCGCCGGTGCGGTGCGCGATCTCCGCGACGCTGAAAGGACCGGCGGCGTTGAAAAAGCGTGGGTCCGCCATGGGCGCCGCCGCTTATTTCTTCGGCGGCGGCTTGAGGCCGCCGTCATCACCGCCGGGAAGGTTGACCTTCACCGACGGCAGCTTCTTGTCGAGACGCTGGATGGCGTCGGCGCTGACATCCATGCCTTCCATCTCGTAGACCACCGCCTGCTTCTCGAGCACCAGCGTGGCGCGCCGCTCCTTGCTGATGTCGGCCACCACCTCGAGTGCGGCGGCGCGAACCTTGCCCATGGCCTCGTTGAGGCTCTGCTGCAGCGCCTGGCGCTTGGCCTGAACCGTCTTGCCGAGCTCGTCATAGCGCTGCTGCAGCTCGCGCGCGCGCGCGGTGTAGACTTCGGGCGACAGCACCGTGCGTTGGCGCTCGAGCTCGGCGCCGCCTTTCTGCAGCTCGTCCTCCTGTTGCGCCACCTGCTTGGAATAGGCGCTGTATTGCTGGTTGAGCGCCGCTTGCACCTCCTTGGCGGCCTTGGCGTCCTGCAGGATCTGCTGCATGTCGACGATGAGGATCACCGGCGGCGGCAGCGCCTGCTGCGCCGCGAGGCGGGACGCGGGTGCCACTGCGGCGGCGGTCAGGATGAGCGCGCCGAGCAGTCGACGCCGGGGGAGCACGCGCATCAGAACCTCGTGCCGAAATTCACGCGGAAGTATTGCGACTTGTCGAAGGACTCGCGCACGATCGGCGCGGCAAAGTCGAGGCGGATCGGCCCGAGCGGCGATTTCCATGAGAAGCCCATGCCAGCGGACACGCGCAGCGAATGCGAATCCAAGATCGGGCTCTGGTCGTTTTTGCCGAAGAGGCTGCCGAAATCGCTGAAGACATGCCCGCTGAGCCCGAGCTCTTGCGGCAGGCCGAGCGGAAAGCTTTCCGATACGCTGCCGATGTAATAGGCATTGCCGCCCAGCGCGTCGTTGGTGTTGGGGTCGCGCGGGCCGATGCCGGCGACCTTGAAGCCGCGCAGATTGTCGCCGCCGACGAAGAAGCGGTCCTCGATGCGCACGGTATCGTCGATGCCTTCGATGTAGCCGGTCTCGCTGGTGAAGCTGAGCACGTAGTTGGGCGCGATCCCGAAGTAGTAGCCGCCGGACAGCACGCCGCGTCCATAGCGCACGTCGCCGCCCAGCCCGGCGAGGTCGGTGGAGAGCTGCACGAAGTACCCCCCCGTCGGATCGAGCCGGTTGTCGCGCTTGTCGTAGAGCAGCACCTGTCCCACCGCCGAGGTGTTGCGCGTGCCCGCCTCCTCCTGGATGAAGCGCGAAGCCGTCGACGAGACGTTGTTGATGGTGTCCTGGCGCAGCGTGTATTTGAGCGTCTGGCGCAGCGCCTCGGTGATCTGGTAGCCCAGGCGCAGCGTGCCGCCGTAGCTGAACTGGTTGTACGGCAGGTAGGCCTGCATAAGCGCGTTG
>JBKQTR010000507.1:0-16129 GCA_052143095.1 Allostellaceae bacterium | reverse complement strand
GTCCTTCAACCGCTGCGACCGCGGCGACGACTATGTCGATCACCACGTCTTCTTCTGCATCCAGGGCAAGAAGGTCGGGCTCAACCACCTCTCCTTCGAGGTCGAGGACATCGACGACGTCATGCTCGGCCATGAGCATCTCAAGCAGAAAGGCTATTGCCACGCCTGGGGCATCGGCCGTCACCGGCTCGGCAGCCAGGTCTATGATTACTGGTACGACCCCTGGGGGCGCGGTCACGAGCATTGGACCGATACCGACCTGCTCAACGCCAAGGCGCCGGCCAATCTGGCGCGCGCCATGATCGACACCGCCTCGCAATGGGGCGAACAGGCGCCGCAAGAGTTCCGGGAGCATGCGACACCCTGAGCCGGGAGGCGGTCACGGTACCGGCTGAGGAGACGTTCGCGCTCATCGTCGGCGGCGGGCCGGTGGGGCTGTCGGCGGCGCTGGAGCTGGGCTGGCGCCGCCTGCCGGCCATCCTGGTGACGCAGAACCTCGAGACCGCCCAGCACCCGAAATGCAACTCGACCAATGCGCGCTCGATGGAGCATTTCCGCCGGCTCGGCGTCGCCCAGGAGATCCGCCGCCACGGCTTGCCGCCGGATTACCCGCGCGAGAACGCCTATGTCACGCGCTTCTGCGGCTATGAGCTCGCGCGCTTCCATCGCCTGTTCATCGCGCCCGCCGGCGGCGGCGCCAGCCCGTGGCAGACGCCGGAGCTGCCGCACATCATCGCCCAGATCTTCCTCGAGCCGATCCTCAAGCAGAAGGCCGAGCAGCTCGAGAGCGTGAGCGTGCGTTTCGGCTGGCGGCTGCTCTCCTTCGCCGCGGGCGAGGACGGCGTCAGCGCGCTGGTCGAGGATGTCCGGAGCGGCGAGCAGCGCGAGATCAAGGCGCAGTACATGATCGCCGCCGACGGCGCGCGCAGCCTCGTTCGCCAGCAGCTCGGCATCGACATGCAGGGCGAGGACGGCAGCATCGAGCGCGCCTTCATGGCGGGCACGATGCTATCCTATTTCATCCGTGCGCCCGAGCTTTACGCCGCCAGCGGCCGCAAGCCCGCGATCATCAATTGGATCCTCAATCACGAGGTGCGGGGCTTCTTCTTCCCGCAGGACGGCAAGGCGCTGTGGATCGTCCATTACCAGGTGCCGAAACACCAGGATTGGCGCAGCGTCGACGCGCGCGCCGTGGTGCGGGCGATGATCGGCAAGGACGTGCCGTTCGAGATCATCTCGGGCGGGCCCTGGACCGGCGGGCTGGCGCTGGTCGCCGACCGCTACCGCGCGGCCCGCGTCTTTCTCGCCGGCGACGCCGCGCATCTCTTCACGCCGCTCGGCGGCTTCGGCATGAATACCGGCATCGGCGACGTGATGAACCTCGGCTGGAAGCTCGCCGCCGCCCGCGCCGGCTGGGGCGGGGCGGGGCTGCTCGACAGCTATGAGAGCGAGCGCCGGCCGATGGCGCTGCGCAACACCAGCCTCGGCATTCTCGTCGCGCGCAAGATGAGCGCCTGGCTTCTGCCGCCGGACATCGAAGCGGAAGGCGACGCTGCCGAGGCCGCGCGCCTCGCCTTCGGCAGATTCTGCGTCGCGGACGACGCTGTCCAATACAACACCTCGGGGCTGCAGCTCGGCGAGCGCTATGAGGGCTCGCCCATCATCAGCGGCGACGGCACGCCGGCACCGCCCGATGATTGGCACAATTACGTCCCGCTCGACCGGCCGGGGGCGCGGGCGCCGCATTTCTGGCTCTCGGACAAGCGCTCCTGCTTCGATGCGCTGGGCCAGGGCTTCACGCTCGTCGCCTTCGGCGCGGCGCAGGGGATCGAGGCGTTCGAGCGGGCGGCGCGGGCGCGCGGCCTGCCGCTCAGCGTGCTGCGCGTGGCGCCGCAAGCCGAGCCCTATCGCAGCCGCCTCGTACTGATCCGGCCCGACCAGCACATCGCCTGGCATGGCGACGCCGCGCCGCCGGACGCGATGGCGATCATCGATCGCGTGCGCGGCGCCTGAGCGAGACGAACAAGAAGCCGCGCGGGGAGGACGGGCATGGCGACGGGCGAGGTCATCGATGTCGGGCGGCTCGTCGACGAGCAGACGCTCGGCCTAGCCAATGCCAAGCTGCTGCTGCTCTCGCTGCTGGCGGTGGTCAGCGACGGCTATGATCTCCAGGCGGCGGCCTATGTCGGGCCCGAGCTGGTCAAGGCCTGGCATATCGGGCGCGCCTCGCTCGGCCCCATGTTCAGCGCCGGGCTGGTCGGGCTGCTCTTCGGCGCGCCGATCTTCGGCTTTCTCGGCGACCGCTTCGGGCGCAAGAAGGCGCTGGTGGCCGGCTGCTTCGTCTACGGCCTCTTCAGCCTGGCGGCGATGGCGGCGCAATCGGTCGATCAGCTGATGGCGCTGCGCCTCCTTACCGGGCTCGGCCTCGGCGGGCTCTTGCCCAACGTCGTCGCGCTCAACACGGAATTCGCGCCGAGGCGGCTGCGCGCCGCCTTCGTCATCATCGTCTTCTTCGGCATGCCGCTGGGCGGCGCGCTCCCCGGCCCGATCGCCGCGCATCTCGTGCCGCGCTTCGGCTGGCCGGTGATCTTCCTGATCGGCGGCGTGGCGCCGCTGCTGATCGGCCTCCCGCTGCTGCGGGTCCTGCCGGAATCGATCAAATACCTGCTGCAGCACGAGCATCGCCGCGCCGAGGCGTTGCGCCTGCTGCGCCGTCTCAGGCCGGATATCTCGATTGCCGATGATGCGCGCTTGGCGCTGCCGGGTGACGCGGCGCGGCCGGGCGCGTCGCCGGCGCAGCTGCTCTCCGGCGGCCTCGCCCTGCTGACGCCGCTGCTCTGGCTCGCCTTCGCCTGCAATCTGATGGCGAATTTCATCGTCAACAGCTGGATGCCGACGCTGCTGCAAGGCGCCGGCTTCTCCGTCGCGGCGGCGTCCTACACCACCACCATGCTGTTCATCGGCGGCATGGCCGGCGGAGCCGTGATGATCTTCCTGGTCGACCGCTGGGGCGCGCTGCCCGCCGCCTGCCTCTTCCTTTGCGGCGCGCCGCTTGCCGCCGGTCTGGGTTGGGCGGGAGCGGCGCCGGCAACGCTCTCCCTGGTCGCGTTCGGCTTCGGCTTCTGCATCGTCGGCATCCAGAACGGCCTCAACGCCATCTCGGGCCTGCTCTACCCCACCGCCTGCCGCGCGAAAGGCGCCGGCTGGGCCTTCGCCGCCGGCCGCTGCGGCGCGATCCTCGGGCCGATGCTGGGCGGTGCCCTGGTCGGCCGGCAGGTGTCGCTGCAACAGTTCTTCCTCGCGCCGGCCATCGCCATGGGCATCGGCGCGGTCGCCTCGCTGGCGCTGCTGCGCTTGTGCTGGAGCCGGTTTCGCGGCACCGCCATCGACGAGGTTGCCGGCGCGCCCGCGCCGATCCGGGCCGCATCCTTCAGTCCGGAGCGGTGAGCGCGCCGGCTACGCTTTCGCCGTGGCGGCGTATTTGCCGGTGAGCTGCGGTGTGGCGACGCCTTCGGCCTGCTTCTGCTTGTGCTCGAGCCTGGTGTCGCGCGACCAGCTGCGCTTCAACTCGTCGCGCACATGGAAGCGCAACCGGCCCAGCCCTTCGGTCTCGAGCTCGACGAGATCGCCGTCCTGGAAGGCGCTCAAGCCGCGATGGTTGGTGCCGGTCGCCACGACGTCGCCGGGCTCCAGCGTGTGGATCGAGGTCAGCCACTCGATGCAGCGCGGGATCTTGTGCGCCATGTCGGAGGTGTTGAAGTTCTGCTTGATCGTGCCATTGACCCAGAGCCGGATCTGGAGCTGCTGGGGATCGGCGATCTCGTCGGCGGTGACGAGGTAGGGGCCCATCGGCGCGAAGGTGTCGCGTGACTTCATCTGGAAGAAGGTGTTGCCGCTGGGCGGCAGGCCGCGCGCGGAGCCGTCGATGAAGTTGACGTAGCCGAAGATGTGGCTCATGGCGTTGGCGGCGCTGACGCGGCTCGCGCGCTTGCCGATGACCACGGCCATTTCCGCCTCGCCCTCGAAGATGGTGGCGGGCACGTCGGGCAGCACCATGGTGTCGTCAGGGCCGATCACCGCGCCCGGCGATTTGTGGAAGGCGTTGATCGGCGCCGGCTCCTTGAGCGTGCCGTCCTCCATGTAGTTGACCGCCATGCAGTCGATGTTGACCGGCTTGGGCAAGGGCGGCCGGATCCTGACCTTGGCAACCGGGATCCCCGGCCCGCGCGCCGCCGCCTCGAGCCGCTGGCGGTAATCGGCAAAGCGCTCGATCAGACCGCTGATGAGATTGTGCGGCCCGGGATGCGGAATGTCGCGCACTACCTGGGAGACATCGACCACGGCGTCGCCGGTGAGCACGCCGAGCCGGAAATCGTCGAAATACATCAATTTCATGGTCGCTCCCTCGTTCCGCTATGCCTCAAACCTTGGCGAAAACCTCCGCCCAATCCTGCAGCATGGCCGTCTCCTGGCCGTGGCGGATATGGACGCCGAATTGGCTGTAGCCCGCGGCTTTGAGCGCGCGCACGCCGTCGACCAGCTCGGCCTCAGTGCCGGTGAAAGTGAGCGCGCGGATGACGGCGCCGGTCATCAGCGCCTCTTCCTCCGGCCGCAGGAACATGAGATGGCCGCGATGGACCGAGAGATAGCGCGCATCTTCCGGCTGGTAGCCGCGATAGAGCGCGCGATAGGCGTCGAACTCGGCTTTGAATTGCGGCGGCGCCGGGAAGCCCATCGAGCCGAACTCCTCCTGCTCGACGTAATTGTGGAAGATCATCGCCGCCGCCGGGCCGGCCTGGGCCTTGGCGCGCGGGCTGTCGGCCGCCTCGCCCTCGTGCAGCACGCAGCCGCCGCCGAACGCGGTGGCGTAGAGCTCCTTGCCGTCGTGCCCCGCCTCCTGCCAGGCCTTCTGCATGTCGGCGAGCGCGGCATTGGCGCCTTTGGCATCGCGCATGGCGCCCATCCAGCGCGCGCCGAGCCTGGCGGTGAGCCGGCGGCCGCGCGGGCCGAAGGCGGAGAGGTGAAGCGGGATCGGGTCATCGAGGTTGATGAGCCCGAGCTCCGGATTGAGAAAGCGGATCTTGTGCGTGCCCCCCTCCTCCGACCACTCGACCGTCTCGCCTCGAAGCAGGCTCTGGACGACGCGGACATACTCCTCGAGCCGGGCCAGGGTGATCGCCGGCAGCCCCATGGTCCGCCGCGCGGTGAAGCCGGTCGAGACGCCGAAATCGATGCGGCCGGGCGCCAGCGCGTTGAGCGAGGCCAGCGCGCTCGCCGCCACCGGCGCGATGCGGTTGGAGGGAATGAGCACGCCGGTGCCGAGCCGGATGCGCGTCGTCCGCATCGCCGCCGCCGCCATCGCCACGAACATGTCGGCGTTGAGCAGCTGCGTGTCGTAGAACCAGGCATGGGTGAAGCCCAGCTTCTCGGCGCGAACCGCCGCTTTCCACGACTGCGCCGATGTCGCCAGCTGTATGCCGAAATCCATGCGCCCGCCTCCCCGCGGCGAAAAGCCCAGGCATTGTCGGTGATATCCGCCGCGGCTTCAACGCCCGCCAGTGGCGCTCAGCACTGTCGCCGTGACATAGGACGCAGCATCCGACAGCAGGAACAGGATGGTCTCGGCGATCTCCTCGGGCGTGGCGGTGCGACCCAAGGGAATCTGCACGGCGAGGCGGCGAATGCGCTCGGGATCGCCGGTGCGCAGCAGTAGATCCGTGGCGGTGAAGCCGGGCGCCACCGCGCAGACGCGGATCCCCTCACCCGCCACCTCGCGCCCGAGCCCGACGGTCATGGTCTCGATCGCCGCCTTGGAGGCGGCGTACCAGACCCAGAGATCGGCGCTGCCCAAGGCAGCAGCTACCGAGGAGAGGTTGACGATGACGCCGCCCTTGCCGCCGTGGCGCGTCGACAGGCGTCGCACCGCTTCGCGCGCGCACAGGAACGAGCCCAGGATGTTGAGGTCGAACACCGCTTTGAGCGTCTCGGTCGCGACCGCGTCGAGGCGCCCGGGAGGCCCGGGCATGCCGGCATTGTTGACCAATGCGCCAAGCGGGCCCAGCCGCGCCTCGGTCTCGGCGAAGAGCCGCTCCACCTCCGCCTCGCGCGAGACATCGGCCTTGATCGCCGCCGCCTTGCCGCCGCCGGCGCGTATGTCGGCCACCACGGCAGCGGCGGCGGTATCGTCGGCGACGTAGTTGACGGCGACGGCATAGCCGCGCTTTGCCGCTAGCCGGCAGGTCGCCGCGCCGATGCCGCGGCCGCCGCCGGTGACCAGCAGGACTTTCGCGCTCATGCCTTCCCTTCCTCGCTCCGCTCCGCCCCCCGGGCTCAATGGCCGATCGCCGCCGCGGCGAGGATGCCGCGCAGCGCTTCGCCGCCGGCGACGCCGGCGATGACGATCTCGTCGAGCCCGACGCCGTGATAGCGGGCGAAGGCGGCGCGCAGCTGCGCCGGCGTGCCGCTCGCCGCGTGCCGGCGCAGCACGTCGTCGGTGATGAGCGCATCGACGCGCGGCCAGTCCTCGCGGGCAAAGGCGTCGGCGAGCGCGGCCTGGTCGAGCACGGTGCCGGCGAGCGCGAGGTTGCGCGCATGATGCGCGCCGCGCAGGATGAAAGCGAGCGTGCGCCGCAACCCGTCATGCGCGCGCCGCTCCTCCTCGGCGACCGCGGCGTAAACGAGCCCGATCTTGCGGATCGTGCGGCCGCTCGCCGCCTCGCCGCGCCGGACCAGCTCGAGCGTCCAGCGAATGAATTCCGGCGAGGTCGCCGCGCTGATCAGCACGCCATCGGCGGCGGCGCCGGCGAGCTCCAGCATCTGCGGCCCCGACGCCGCCAGCAGGATGGGAATCGGGCGCGCGCCGGTGGCGAGCCTGCGGCCCTGCACCTGAAAGCGCTGGCCCTTGACGCTGACGGTCTCGCCGCCGAGCAGCGCGCGGGCAAGCTCGATGCTCTCGCGCAAGGTGCTGAGCGGCTGCGGCGCCGCGATCCCCGCCGCCTCGAGGTCGCGCGGCGCGCCGACGCCGAAGCAGAGCTGCACCCGGCCGGGGAAATACTCGTCGAGCGTCGCCGCCGCCATGGCGGCATAGACGGGATGAACGGAATAGGGGCTCATCGCCATCAGCGCCGCGCCGACGCGGCGGCTGCCCGCCAGCGCCGCCGCGGCCATGGCGATCGGCTCGCGCTGGAACAGGTGACAGGCGATCCACAGCGTCGACGCGCCGGCGGCCTCGGCGACGTCGACGATCGCCCGCAGCGTCTCGGGCGTCTCCTTCCCCTCCAGCGACACGCCGAACGCGCCTGCCACGAGCCTTCCTCCGCTTGCTAGCCGGTTTTGAGCCCCGCCAGCAGGCGATCGAGCGACGCCTTGTCGACATAAGGCACGTCGTCGGTCGCTGCCGGCAGCTCCTTGAGGCCGGTCGAGGTCAGGATGACCACGACCGGCTCCGCGAAAGTCTCGCCGCGTTGGCGCGCCTCGCGCAAGACCGCGAGGCCCGCGGCGCCGGAATATTCCTGCCACAAGCCCTCGCGCGCCAAGCGCTCGGTCGCCTCCACCAGCACCGCCTCGCTGAAGAGCAGGGCGCGGCCGCCGCTGTCGCGCAGCGCGACGACGCCGCGATAACTGTTGACCGTGACGGCGATACCGGCGGCGAGCGAGGGCGGACCGCCGATCTCGACCGCGGCCGCATTGCGCCCGAGCGCCTGCGCCAGCGGCCCCCGCAGCGCCGGCTCGGCCGAGCAGAGGCGCGGCACGCGCTCGGCAAGGCCGAAGCGGACAAGCTCGCGAAAGCCCTTGGCGAGGCCGAACAGCAGCTCGCCATAACCGGTCGGCGCCACGACTGTTCCCGGCATCTTCCCGCCGAGCTGGGCGAAGATCTCGTAGGCGATCGTCTTGTAGCCCTCGGGGCCGAACGGGTTGCCGGTGGCGAAGCGGGTCAGATTGCTCGCCGGCATGTAGCCGGTCTCGGCGACGATGCGGTCGAGCACGGCCCAGCGCTCCTCGGTCGGCACGACCACGAGATGGGCGCCGAGGGCGACGATAAAGCGGCGGAAGGCGGGTTGCGCAGTCGTGCCGGTGACGACGACACAGGGCAGCCCCGCGCGTGCCGCATAAGCGGCGGCGGCGGCGCCGTGATTGCCCGAGGACGCCACGGCGATGCCCGGCGCGCCGGCAGCGGCGGCGGCGCTGACGACGCAGTAGTTGAGCCGGTCCTTGTGGCTCCAGGTGGGGTTCCGGCTCTCATCCTTGAGCAGCAGCGGCGTATCGAGGCCGATCCAGCCGCCGATGCGCGCGGCCTCGATCAGCGGCGTCCCGCCCTCGCCCAGCGACAGGCCCGGCAGCAACGGCGGCAGCAGCGGCGCCCAGCGCTCGAGCCCCGGCAGCGGCGGCTGGCGCAGCAGCGCCGGCGCGATGGCGCCATAGTCGTAGTCGATCTCGAGCGGGTACTGCATCTCCGCCGTGCTGGTGGCGGGACAGCCGCGCAGCAGCGGCGGAAACAGCGGGAAGAGCCGGGAGGGATCGCCGAGCGAGCGTTGTCCGACCGCGGCGGAAGCGCTGTCGGCGAGCCAGGAAGCCATGCCGGCGAGCCCGCTAGCGCGCAATCTTCGGCGTGACCTCCTCGGCAAAGAGCTGCATCTGGTCGAGCAGCTCCTGGACGCTGTTGGCGGCGAAATAGAGGCCGAGGAAATGCGTGACGCCCGCCACCTTCAGCGCCTCGGCCTTGGCGACCACGGCATCGACGCTGCCGACCAGGTTGATGTCTTCCATCGGCCGGCCCGCCTGCTCCTTCAGCGTCGACTTCCGCAGCGACATCAGATGCTTGTACATCTGGCTCTCCTTGAAGCGCGCGACCGCCGCCTCCTGCGTCCGGCCGAGATGCGCGACATATTGCGGCGCCACCGCGATCTCATTGGGATCGCGCCCGGCCTCGGCGGTCAGCGCCCGCAGCCGCGCCACCAGCCCGGCAAGCCGGTCGGCCTCCATGCCGGCGGGAATCCAGCCATCGGCGGACGCCGCCACCCGGCGCAAATGATTGGCGCTGTTGCCGCCGAAATAGATCGGCAGCCGCTGTTGCTTCGGCTTCGGAAACAGCTCGACATCGCGGAAGCGGTAGTATTTTCCTTCGAAACTGGCGACGCGCTCGGCGAAGAGATGCTGCAGCGCCTTGACGCCCTCCTCGACCATGTCGCCGCGATGGACCTCGGCATCGGGCCACAAGGCCTCGAACTCCTCGCGATAGGCGCCGACGCCGACGCCGATCTCGAGGCGGCCGCCGCTGAAATGGTCGAGCGTGGCGATCTGCTTGGCGACGACGACGATGTCGCGGCGCATCGGCAGCACGAGGATGCCGGTGCCGAAGCGCAGCGTCGTGGTGTTGGCGGCGATGAAGGCGTAAGTGACCAGCGGCTCCCAGAAGCGCGGCGGCACCGGGAACTCGGCGCGCACGTAATGCTGGGTGGTCATGTGGTCGTTGCCCCAGACGGAATGGTAGCCGAGCCGCTCGGCATGCTGGGCAATGCGAATGACCGCGTCGGGATCGGAGAACGGGATGGGATAGGTCAGGCCTTCCATGCCGGTGGGCAGACCGGCGCTGACGATCACACTCATATCGATCCCTTTCTCCTCAACCCAGACAGCGGTCTCAGCCGCCGCTCCTGGCGCGCGCGGTCGCCTCGAGATCGAGGGTTAGATCGTCGCGCAGGATAACGCCGTAGGCCGCGGCCGCCGCTTCGCGCGACACCATGCCGAGCCGGACATCCTCGAGCACGCGCGCGGGGTCGCGCCGGCGCGGATCGCCGAGCCCGCCGCCGCCGGGCATCTCGATGAACAGCGTGCCCCCCTTGGGCACGGTCTGCTGTCCCTTGCCGCGCAGGCGCTCGCCCGAGGCGAGCCGCAGGATGCCGGCCATCCCGTCCTTGCCGCCGTCGCGGCCGCGCGGCGGAAAATCGACGCGATCGTAATTGGCGCTGATGCCGAAGGGCGCGTCATCGAGGCTGACGACCTCCATCACCTGCCCCAGCCCGCCGCGGAACTCGCCGGCGCCGCCGGAATCGACGCGGTACTCCTTTTGCCGGATCAGGATCGGCGACAAGGCCTCGGTCACCTCGACCGGGACGTTGCGCACGCCGCTCGGGAAGGCGGTGGCGGAGAGGCCGTCCTTGCCGGGGCGCGCGCCGGTGCCGCCGGAATGGAACGACATGACGTTGAACGCCATGGCATGGGCGAGCTCTGCGGGATCGCCGTCGACGCGGCCGGGACCGCCCATGGCGAAAAGATTCCACAGGCAGGAAGTGCCTTCCGCCGGCACCGCGCCGTTGAGCGCGCCATGCAGGCAGCCGATCATGAGATCCGGCAGCATCTGTCCGGTGATGTGCCGCGTCGCCACCGGCAGGGGATGGCGCGCGTCGAGGATGCAGTTCTCCGGCGCGGTGAAGGTCATCACCGACAGCGAGCCCTCGTTGTTGGGCACTTTCGGCGCGACGATGCATTTGATGCCGAAGGCCGAATAGGCCTCGGTGTAGCACAGCGGCACGTTGATGCCGAAGGCCGAGGGCGCCGAGGTGCCGGCGAAATCGACATGGATGCCGTTCTCGCCGATTGTCATGGCCGCGACGAGATCGATCGGCTTGTCGTAGCCGTCGACGCGCATGCGGTTGCGATAGGTGCCGGGCGGCAGTGCGCGCACCGCCTCCAGCATGGCCGCCTCGGAGCGCTCGAGGATGTGGTCGCCGAGCCGGTCGAGATTCTCGATCTCGAACTCATCCATCATCTGCAACAGGCGGCGGCTGCCGACATCGTTGCAGGCGGCGAGCGAGTAGAGATCGCCGATCACCTGGACCGGCTCGCGCACATTGCCGCGCACGATCTCGATCAGCGTCTGGTCGACGCCGGCGGCGGTGGCGAAGCGCATCAGCGGGATGTAGATCCCCTCCTCGTATACTTGGCGCGCATCGGGCCCCATGCCGCGGCCGCCGATATCGACGACATGGCTGGTGCAGGCGAACATGGCGGCAAGCCGTTCGCGGCGAAACACCGGTGTGACCACAGTGAAGTCGTGAAGATGCCCGGTGCCCTTCCAGGGATCGTTGGTGATAAAGACATCGCCCGGCTTCATCGTCTGGGTCGGAAACTTGTCGATGAAGTGGTAGACCGCGCGCGCCATGGAATTGACATGACCCGGCGTGCCGGTGACCGCCTGGGCCAGCATCCGCCCCTTGACGTCGAACACCCCCGCCGACACGTCGCCGGCCTCGCGGGTCGAGGTGCTGAACCCCGTACGGATCAGGGTCTGCGCCTGCTCCTCCACCACCGCGATCAGCCGATCCCACATGATCTGCTGGTGAATCAGCGACATCGGTTGATTGCCGGTCATCGTCATCTCCGCGTCAGCACGATATGGCCAAGCCCGTTGATGCGGCCGGTGAAGCCGCCCAGCACCAGTGTCGTCGTCTCGTCCTCGACGATCAAGGCCGGACCGGCGACGACGTCGCCCGGGGCGAGATCGCCGCGCCCGTAGATCGGCACGTCGACGAAGCCGCCGGTCGCGGGATCCGCCACCATCCCCCGCCCGGTCGGCACCGCCTGCCGGTCGGGCGGCGCCGGCGGACAACGCGGCACCGGCGGGTCGATGGTGGCGAGCCGCAGCGCCAGGCTCAGGACTTCCACCTCGAGGTCGGGAATGCTGCGGCCGAACTGGACCACGTATTGCGCCTCGAACAGGCGGGCGAGCTCGGCGCGACTGGCGGGGGTCAGGTTGCCCGCCGGGATCGCCACGGCGACCTCGTGGCCCTGGCCGCGATAGCGCATATCCGCGGTCCAGCTTTCGGTCAGCGGCGCCTCGGGCGCGCCGCGCCGGACCACCGCTTCGGCCTCGACGCGCATCTCACGGCGCAGCGCGTTGACACCGGCGGCGTCGAAGCTGTCATCGAGCCGGAGATAGCGGCTGCGCACGACCTCATAGGCGACCGGCGCCAGGAGGAAGCCCAGCGCCGAGCCGACTCCGGCGCCGGTCGGCACCACCACGGTGTCGATGCCGAGCTTCTCGGCGAGCCGCGCGGCATGGAGCGGTGCGGCGCCGCCGAAGGCGATCAGCGCGCGGTTGCCGAGCTCCTTGCCGCGCTCCACGGCATGGACGCGAGCGGCATTGGCCATATTCTCCTCGACGACTTCGCAAATGCCGAGCGCCGCGCGCGTCTCGTCGAGCCCGAGCGGCGTGGCGATGGCGGCGGCAATCGCCAGGCGCGACGCCTCGGGGTCGAGGCGCAAGCGACCGCCGGCAAAACGGTCGGGACGGATGCGGCCGAGCAGGACATCGGCGTCGGTGACCGCGGCGCCCGTGCCGCCGCGCCCATAGCAGGCCGGTCCTGGCTCCGAGCCCGCGCTTTCGGGCCCGACCTGGATGCGGCCGAGCTGATCCACCGTGGCGATCGAGCCGCCGCCGGCGCCGATCTCGACCATCTCGATCACCGGGATGCGGATGGGAATGCCGCTGCCTTTGAGGAAACGGTATTGGCGCGCCACCTCGAAGCTGCGCGAGAATTGCGGCTGGCCGTCGTCGATGAGGCAGATCTTGGCGGTGGTGCCGCCCATGTCGAAAGAGACGATGCGCGCGAAATCGCATTGGCCGGCAATGCGCGTCGCCAGGATCGCGCCGCCGGCCGGCCCCGATTCGACGAGGCGGATCGGGAAGCGGCGCGCCGTCTCGACGGTGGTGAGACCGCCGGCCGAGGTGATGAGGAACATCGGGCAGCGGAAGCCGCGCTCGCGCAAGGCGTCCTCGAGGCGCTTCAGATAGCGCGCCATCAGCGGCTGCACATAAGCATTGGCGCAGGCCGAGGACCAGCGCTCGTATTCGCGCATCTCCGGGCAGACGTCGCTGGAGAGCGTGATGGCGAGGTCGGGCAGCAGCTTCGCCAGAACTTCGCGCGCGCGGCGCTCATGCGCCGGGTTGACGTAGGAATGGAGGAAGCCGATGGCGACACTGCGCACCTCTTCGTCGCTGAGGCGCCGGGCGAGCGCTGCCAACGCGTCCTCGTCGAGCGGCTCGACCACCAGGCCCCGCGCCTCGATCCGCTCGGGCACCGGCAGGCGGAGATATCGGGGCACCAGCGGCGCCGGCTTCTCCATCAGGATGTCGTATTGCTCGAAGCGGTTCTCATAGGCCATCTCGATCGAATCGCGGAAGCCCTTGGTGACAAGCAACGCCGTCTTCGCGCCCTTGCGCTCGATGATCGCATTGGTCGCGAGCGTCGTGCCGTGGATGATCAAACCCAGCTCCGCCGGCGTGACGCCGGTATCGCCGAGCAGCAGATCGATGCCGGCCAGCACGCCCTCCTCGGGCGCGGCCGAGGTCGTCAGCACCTTGCGGCTGTGCCGATCGCCGCCACGCTCGAGGACGAAATCGGTGAAGGTGCCTCCGATATCGACGGCCAGACGCGCCGGTGTCATCCTGCTGTGACCTCCTTGATGTTGCCGCCGAGATAGGCCTCGCGGATGCGCGGGTCGCTGCGCACGATTGCGGCGGCGCCCTCGAGAAACTTGCGACCGAGCTCCAGCACGATCGCGGTGTCGGAGATGCGCAAGGCGCCGTGGACGTTCTGCTCGACGATGAGCACGGTGACCCCCGCTTCGGCGATGGCGCGCATGGCGGCGAAGACCTCGTTCTGCATCCGCGGCGCGAGCCCGAGCGAGGGCTCGTCGAGCAGCAGCAGCGACGGGCTCGTCTGCAGCACCATGGCGGTCTCGAGCAGCTGCTGCTCGCCGCCGGAGAGATTGCCGGCCATCACCGACCCTTTGGCCTGCAGCACCGGGAACATCGCGGTCACGCGCTCCGTCGCGGCGCGATGCGCGCGCGCCGGCAAGCTGTAGCAGCCGAGCTTCAGGTTCTCGGCGACGCTCATCATCGGGAAGTTGCAGCGGCCCTGCGGCACGAAGCCGATGCCGCGCGCCAGGCGCTCCCAGGGGTCGAGGCGCTCGATCTCCTCGCCGCGGAAGACGATATGACCGGAGAACAGCCGATTGGTGCCGTAGATCGCCCGCAGCAGCGTCGATTTCCCGGCGCCGTTGCCGCCGATCAGCGTGGTGACGCTGCCGCGCGGCAGCCGCGTCGAGAAATCATGCACGATCGGCACGTCACCGTAGCCGGCGGTGACCGCCATGAGCTCGAGCACGATCTCGCTCATGATGCCTCCGCCGCCGACGCGGCGCTCTTGTCGATGCCGAGATAGGCGTCGAGCACGCGGGGATCGCCATGCACCCAGGCAGGCGAGCCCTCGGTGAGCTTGCGGCCCTGATCGAAGACGACGACGTGATCGCAGAGGCCGGTGATGAACTCGACATTGTGCTCGACGATGAGGAAGGTGGCGCCGCCCGCGTTGGCCTGGCGCAGGATGTCGGCGACCTCGTTGATGCGCGACGGATTGACCCCGGCCACCGGCTCGTCGAGGATGACGAGGCGCGGCTTCGCCATCAGCGCCGCCGCCAGCGCCAGCAGCTTCTTCTGCCCATAGGAGAGGATGCTCGCCGGCAGCGCGGCCAGGCGCCGCAACCCCACGAGATCGAGCAGCGCGCGCGCCTCTCGCTCGGCGGCCTCGCGCCGCGCGCGGTAGCGCTGCGTGCGCAGCAGCGCGTCATACCATGGGACGCCGCGGAAGGGTGCCGCGACGACCAGCAGATTGTCGATGAGGTCGAACTGGTCGTAGACGCGCACCGTCTGGAAGGTGCGCACCAGCCCGGCGACGGCGATGCGGTGCGGCGCGAGCCCGGTGATGTCGGTGCCGGCGAGCCGCACGCTTCCCGCATCGGGGCGCTGGAAGCCGCTGATGCAGTCGATCGCCGTGCTCTTGCCGGAGCCGTTCGGGCCGATGAGGCCGGTGATCGTCCCGGCCGTGACGGTGAAGCTCGCCTGCTCGACCGCGCGCACGCCGCGATAGGCCTTGCTGAGCCCGTCGATCTCGAGCAGCGCGCTCATTCGAGCGCCGCCCTGAGCCGCGCCAGACGCCGGTCGGCAACCCAGCCGGCGGCGCCGCGCGGCAGGGTCAGCATGGCCAGCACCAGGATGGCGCCATAGATCACCATGCGCAGGTCGTTCGAGAAGCGCAGGACCTCGGGCAGCGCCACCATGACCAGGCCGGCGATGACCACGCCCCAGAAGCTGCCGGCGCCGCCGATGATGACGATGATGAGGAAGGTCTGCATGTAATAGAAATCGAGGAACAGCGGGTCGACCACCTTGAGGTAGAAGACATAGATGGCGCCGGCAAGGCCGGTGACCACCGCCGAGACGACGAAGGCGGCGAGCTTGTAGGGCAGCGGCGCGATGCCCTGCGATTGCGCGAGCGGCTCGTTCTGCTTGATGGCTCGCAAGGTGGCGCCGATGCGGGAGCTGCCGAGACAATAGAGAAAGGCCAGCGCGAGCAGCGCATAGGCCAGCACCAAATAATAGAACCGCCCGACCGTGGCGAAGGCGAAGCCCAAAAGCACCGGCGCCGGCAGCCCGGGAATGCCGAGCGGGCCGCGCGTCAGGCTCACCCAGTCGCGCGCCACGAGATCCGAGAGCAGCGCGAAGGTGAGGGTTATGATGACGAAGGCGTGGCGCCGGGTGCGCAAGATCGGCAGGCCGATCACCAGCGCCAGCGCTGCGTTGACGGCGGCGGCGACGAGAAGACCCAGCCAGAAGCTGCCGTCGAGGCGCATCACGGTCAGGGCCGAGCCATAGCCGCCGATGCCCCAGAAGCCGAGCTGCGCGAAGGAGAGCAACCCGCCATAGCCGTAGATGAGATTGAGCGCCGCCGCCGCCACGGTGAAGATCAGCCCCGAGAGCACGATGCCGATGAGATAGTTCGAGCCGGTGGCGAGCGGCAGGGCGGCCAGCGCGGCGATGGCGGCGAGGATCGCCAGGCGCTTCATCCGACGCGCACTCCACCGCGCTGGAAGATGCCGTCGGGCCGCAGCAGCACCGCGATGATCATCAGCGCGAACACCGCCGCCTCCTGCCAGACGATGTCGAAGAAGCCGCCGATCCAGCTTTCGATCAGGCCGAGCGCCAGCGCCACGACGAAAGCGCCGACCATGTTGCCGAGGCCGCCGATGATCACCAGCGCGAACGCCTTGAAGATCAGCGCCTGGCCCA
>JBKQTR010000506.1:0-15290 GCA_052143095.1 Allostellaceae bacterium | reverse complement strand
TCCATCAGAATGAAATTGGCGACATAGACCGGCAGCTTCCAGTTCGCATCGAACGGGTGCAGCGCCCTGATGCCGGTGTCGAAACCCATTTTCTCGGCGGTGTCGATCTCGGCCTGCGAGGTGCCGCGGCGCCGGCACTCTTCGATGAACGCGGCGAGTTCGGGATTCTTCTTCGCCGCCGCCGCGGCGAGCGCATGATCCAGCGCGATCGCCATGAATTTCGCGCCGAACAGCGTGTCCGGCCGCGTCGTGAAGACTTCCAGTTCGCTTTCGCGGTTCGGCGCGGTTGCCGGATCGAGCGCAAAGCGCACCAGCAAGCCCTCGGAGCGGCCGATCCAGTTCTTCTGCATCAGCCGGACTTTTTCCGGCCAGCGGTCCAGCGTGTCGAGCGCGTCGAGCAGCTCCTGGGCAAACGCCGTGATCCTGAAAAACCACTGCGTCAGCTCGCGCTGCTCGACGACCGCGCCGGAGCGCCAGCCGCGGCCGTCGATCACCTGCTCGTTGGCGAGCACGGTGTGCTCGACCGGATCCCAATTGACCCAGGATTCCCGGCGATAGGCGAGGTCGTTGGCGAGGAAGTCGAGAAACATTTTCTGCTCATGCCGGTAATACTCGGGATGGCAGGTGGCAATCTCGCGCGACCAGTCATAGGAGAGCCCCATGACCTTCAATTGCTCGCGCATGACGACGATGTTGGCATAGGTCCATTCGGCGGGATGCACCTTGCTCGCGATCGCCGCGTTCTCCGCCGGCAGGCCGAAGGCGTCCCAGCCCATGGGATGCAAGACGTTGAAGCCCTGCGCGCGCTTGTAGCGCGCCACCATGTCGCCCATGGTGTAGTTGCGGACATGGCCGACATGCAGCTTGCCGGAGGGGTAGGGAAACATCTCCAGCACGTAGTATTTCGGCCGCGCCGGATCGGTCGCGACCTCGAACGTCCGGCGCTCGTGCCAGACCTGCTGCCAGCGCGCCTCGGCTTCCTTGAAATTATAACGCGCCATCGCGCCGCATCCGCCTGTTTGCGGTCAACCCGAGATCACTGCGCTGGCGGCTACTTCGTCGACGCCGTGCTCAGCCGCATCTGCCGCGCTCGCGTCAGGATGGCGTTCTCGATATCGACGCCGGTCTTCTGCTCGACCGGCGCGTCCGCCCATTGCCCGCCCGCGTCGCGCTTCTGGCGGAAGACGGTGCAGCGCACGCCATCGGCGCGCAGCTCGCGCCCGAGGATGAAGACATTGACCTTGAAGCGCTCGTTCGGCGTCTCCGCCGGCGCGTACCAATCGGTGATGATGACGCCGCCGAAGGGATCGGCCGAGGCCAGCGGCATGAAGGAGACGGTGTCGA
This sequence comes from Allostellaceae bacterium, assembly GCA_052143095.1. GTDB lineage: Bacteria > Pseudomonadota > Alphaproteobacteria > ATCC43930 > CGMCC-115725 > DAHUYF01. The sequence goes on along the minus strand of JBKQTR010000506.1, from coordinate 13,946 downwards.
GCGTGGCGCGCCAGAGGAAGGAATTGACGCCGACGCCGGGCGGGCCGCCATTGCCGGTGGCGTTGCCATTGTCCTTCTTGTCGCCGAAGCCGAACAGACCCTTCATCACCGAGAAGCCGCTTTCCGACCCCTCCTGCGTCTTCGGGTTGTAGCCGGCGTAGTAGCTGTATTTGCCGTCGGTGTGATAGGGATCCTCGGCGCGCTGGGTCGAATCGGTATCGGTATCGGTCTGCGCCGGGCCGCCGAACCAGCCGCAGCCGGCGAGCAGGCTCGTCAAGATGATCGCTGGCGCGATCCGTCTGGTAGACATCTATCCCCTCCACTGCCCCCGCCGGGAGGTCTGGCCTCCCCCGCGGACGCGCCGATCCTACACCCTCGGCTTGGGGAATCCAATGTCGGGCGGACACCGGCAGGCGGACACGGGGTTGACAGGAGGGCGCGGCGGGGTCTGACTTCTGCTTCCGGAGCGCCCGCGATCCCCCCGATGACCGCCATCGCCGCCAACCTTGCCGCCATCCGCGCCCGCATCGCCGCCGCCGCGACCGCGTGCGGGCGACAGCCCGACGCCGTAGCACTGGTGGCGGTGAGCAAGACCCAGGACGCAACCGCCATCGCCGCGGCGGTCGCCGCCGGGCAGCGCCGCTTCGGCGAGAACCGGGTGCAGGAGGCGCAGGCGAAATACCCCGCCCTCAAATCCAGCCATGCCGGGCTCGAGCTCCATCTTATCGGCCCGCTGCAGACCAACAAGGTGAAAGAGGCGGTCGCCCTTTTCGACGTCATCGAGACGCTCGATCGGCCAAAGCTCGCCGAGGCGCTGGCGCGCGAGATGGCGCGCCAGCAGCGCCACCCGGCGCTGTTCATCGAGGTCAATACCGGCGAGGAGGCGCAGAAGACCGGCGTGCTGCCGCGCGAGGCCGATGGCTTCATCGCCTTCTGCCGCGGCCTCGGCCTCGCCATCGCCGGGCTGATGTGCATCCCGCCGGTCGACGAGGCGCCGGCGCTGCATTTCGCGCTGCTACGCGAGATCGCCCGGGCCAACGCCGTCAGCGGGCTCAGCATGGGGATGAGCGGCGATTTCGAGACCGCCATCCGCTTCGGTGCGACCCATGTCCGCGTCGGCACGGCGATCTTCGGCGCGCGGCGCGCGGCGCCGGGCGGCGAGGCTCAGTCGCCGCTATCCTGAGGGTCCGGCCTCGGCACCGCCGACACCACGACGCGCGCGCCGGCCTCGGCACTGCGCAGCACCGCCAGCAGATCCGCCTGCGCCAGCGCGACGCAGCCCTCGGTCGCGGCATAATCGGCGCGCGCGACATGCAGGAAGATGGCGCTGCCGCGGCCGGCGATGACGGGGTCGTCGTTGTAGCCCAGCGGCACGATGAGATCGTAGACGCCGTCGGCGCGCCACAGCGCCTCGGCGCTGGCGCCATAGGGCAGCGCCACCGACCGGTTGTAGCGGGGATCGCCGGGATCGTCGCACCAGCCGTCGCCGGGCGCCAGCGGCGCCGCGGGAAGACCGGTGGCCGGCGCGGCAAGCCGGTCGGCGCGGTAGAGCAGCCGGCGCATCGGCCAGGCGCCGGCCGGCGTCAGCCCGTCGCCCTCGCGCTTGGTCGTGCCGACGCCGCCGCGGCCGAGCGCGCAGCGGAAGCGCCGGCTCCCCCACAGCGCGACGCCATCGGCAGAGACAAGGAGGTCCATGGGGATTAGCCATCAGCTGTCAGCTGTCAGCCATCAGTTATCAGTGCAGCATCGCCACTGACAACCGATAACTGGCGGCTGACGGCTGACGGCTGATAGCTGACGGCTCACGGAGCCACATCCACCTGCTGGCCGCGCTGCTGCTGCTGGATATGCGCGTATTTGTCGAGCGCTTCCATCATGCGCTTGGGAATGTCCACGGGCGGATTCTCCGGCAGGGTCGAAAGGTCGGCCTGCGCCGCGGCTTGCGACGCCGGTTGCGGTGCGGCGGCACCGGGCTGGGGCGTGGCGCTGCCGGGGGAGGCGGCGGGCGCGGCGGCCGGCGGCGCGACGCGCTGGAAGCGCTGCGGCAGCTGCGGGCCGGTGAGTTGCAGCGGCGCCAACGCATGCGCCGGCGGTGCCGCGCGCTCGCCATAGACGCTGCGCTGCAGCGCGCCATTCTGCGCGGTGAAGGCCTGCTCGGCCGGGCTCGTCGTGCCTTGCGCCGCGGCCGGCGTCGCTGCCGGCGGCGTCCTGAACAGGGACGTCATCGGCGCGCGCGCGGGCGGCGTCGCGGCTGCGGCGGCGGTTGTCGCCGCGCTCGCCTGCGTCGCGGTGGTTGCGGCGATTGCGGCCTGCATCGCGGTGGCGGCCTGCGTCGCGGTGGCGGCGGCGGGCTGCGCCGCGGCGCTGCCGAGCGTCACCTCGGCGTCGCCGCCGGTGATCAGCGCCACCGCCATCTCGCCGGGATCCTTGCCGGTCTCTTCCTTGACGGCGACGCTGAGCATGCCGGTGGCGAGGCCGACCGGCCCGCCATAGATCCCGTCGCCGACGATGCGGGCGACATTGCCGGGCTTGTCGCCGGTGACCCAGCGATAGATGGTGCTGACGATCGGGATGTGCTGCAGCGGGTTCAGCGTGTCGAGCACGTCGTGGAAGCTGAAGGAGCCGTCCTTCCACGCATGGGTGGCGCCCGACCCGCCGGTGCCGGAGGCGGTGGCGGCGACCGCCGCGGGGGTGGGCACGTAGAGCGTGGTGCCGTCATACGAAGCGGGGGCGTAGGAATAGGCATATGAGGTGGGGGCGTAGGACATGGTCAGGACTTCCTAAGCAAGCCCGATGCCAAGTGGAAAATGGCGCGATATCAGGGGCTTGTGGCACCACCCTCCGGCGACTTTCGGCAAGAACTGCCGGCAGCGGCCACGGCCGGGCGGCAACAATGCCCGGCGCCGCCGCCTGCCCCCCCGCTCTGGCACGTTGCGGTCTTGCCGCCGCCGGCGGGTTGCGATTATTTTTCGGTGGTCATTGGGGAGTAGCCGCCCTTCCGCGAGAGGGGCCCGCGTCAACAGACTTGGCCCGCCTTGCGGCGGACCATGGCGCGGGCGGCACAACGGGCACCGCGCCCGCGCCTGGCGAGACCTTTGGCATCGGCGTCGATCGCCCGGGCCGGGCGGAGGATGCCGACGCCACTGGTCCATCCTCCGCCCGGCCCCGTGATCCCCCGTGGAAGCATTTTTGACCTCGCTGACCGTCGTCGCCATCGCCGAAATCGGCGATCGCACGCAGCTTCTCGCTCTGGTGCTGGCCTCGCAGTTGCGCCGGCCGGTGCCGATCATCGCCGGCATCTTCATCGCCACGCTGGCGAACCACGCGGTGGCGGCGGTGGCCGGCGAATGGGTCGGCGATCTGCTCTCGCCGGCGCTGCTGCGCTGGGGGCTCGGCCTCTCCTTCATCGCCATGGCGATCTGGACCCTGGTCCCGGACCGGCTTGCCGAGGAGGCAGCGGCGCCGCCGCGTCGCGGCGCCTTCCTCACCACGCTGATCGGCTTTTTTCTCTGCGAGATCGGCGACAAGACGCAGATCGCCACCGTTGGCGCTCGCCGCGCGCTTCGACTTGCTGCTGCCGGTCGTCATCGGCACCACCACCGGCATGATGCTGGCCAATGTGCCGACGGTGCTGTTCGGGCATTATGCCGGGCACCGCGTCGGCGCCGGCTGGACGCGCTACGTCGCCGCCGCGATCTTCGCCGCCGAGGCGGTCCTAACCTTCGCCGGCCGCGGGATGTTGTGAAGGAGGATTAGAGCCAGTGGCCGCTGCGCGTCGCCTTGGTGCGCAGATAGCGCTCGTTATGACCGTTGGCGGGGAAGATGTGCGGCACGCGCTCGACCACTTCGAGGCCGCAGCGGGTGAGCGCCGCCACCTTCTCGGGATTGTTGGTGAGGAGGCGCACGCGGCCGAAGCCGAGCTGGCGCAGCATCTCCGCCGCTGGCAGGTAGACCCGCTCATCGGCGTCGAAGCCCAATTGCTCACTGGCGTCGACGGTGTCGAGCCCGGCATCCTGCAGCTGATAGGCGCGTAGCTTGTTGACGAGGCCGATGCCGCGGCCTTCCTGCGCAAGATAGAGCAGCACGCCGCTGCCGGCGCGCGCGATCTCGGCGATGGCGCCGCGCAGCTGGTCACCGCAATCGCAGCGCAGGCTCGCGAGGAGATCGCCGGTGAAGCATTCCGAATGCAGCCGCGCCAGCACCGGCCCCTGGGGATCGGGATCGCCGATCAGGATGGCGAGATGCTCGATGCCGCCATCGCTCGGGCGAAACGCGATGATGCGCGTGTTCTCGGCGCCGCTCAGCGGCACGCGCGCCTCGCTCACCGGCCGGAGCGAATGCGCCGCGACCGCCTGATAGGCGAGCACCGCTGCCGCCTCGAGCAGCATCAGCCCTTCGCGCTCGGCAAGCTGCGTTGCGGCGCGCGGGCTCAGCGGCGCCATCACCACCGCCGGCAGCAGCCGCGCGAGCTTGACCAGCTCGACCGCGGCATCGGCGGCGCCGGCGGCATCGGCCACCGGTCCGCGGGGGACGCGGCCCGACGCCTCGGCGCCGGGATCGGCGAGGTCGCGCAGCTCCGCCGCCTGGGCGTCGGGCGCGAGCCGCAGCAGCACCGCCCCGCCCTTGCCGCTCGGCGGCTCGGCCAGGCCCAGCGCCGCGGCGCGCCGTCGCGTCAGCACCAGCGACAGCGCCTCGCCCGACAGCGTCTTGAGCCGCTCGAGGCTTTCCGGCGTGATCGCCTCCGCCGCCTGCACGGCGAGCGCCGCCGCGCCGTCGCGCAGCAGCACCAAATTGCCGCGGCGCAAATCGGTGATGGCGCGGTCGATCTGGCGCAGCGCGCGCTGATCGGGCGAGACCGGCAGGGTGGTGGGCTTGGCGTTGAACAAGGACTGGCTCCAACCCCCTATATAGTCATTGCCGCCCGCCGCCGCCCCTCAGCCAGGAGCCGGACGGCATCGGCGCCGAAGGAATAGCAGAGCAGCCCCAGCCCGGCCAAACAGAGAAGCCCGGCCGGGCCCGGCGCCAGCAGCGGCGGCAGCGCCGCCAGCAGCACGGCGATCCCTACGACGCAAATGGCCTTGCGGCGGAAGCTTGGCGGCAACGGCACCGCCAGGACCGGAAAGAGCCGGCCCGCCCCGAGGAAGATATAGCGCAACAGCCCCGCCGTCAGCACCCAGCCGCCCGCCTGTCCCGCACGCCAGACCAGCGCTGCCAGCACGAGCATGAAAAGGGCGTCGACCTCCATGTCGAAGCGCGCGCCGAAGCGGCTGGCGAGCCCGGTTTTCCGCGCCGTCCAGCCATCGACCCCGTCGAGCAGCAGCGCCGCGCTCCCGGCCAGCGCCAGCAGCCAGCGCCCGGAAGGCGACGGCACGACCCCCTCGGCGAGAACGCCCAGCATCACTGCGACCACCGCGGCGCGGGTCAGGGTCACCAGATTGGCCGGGCCGAAGCGGCGATGCGGCGTGTGCTGCGGCAGACCCCCCAGCACCAGCGCCGCCACCGCGCCATAGACGACGAGCGCCGCCGCCGGCGCCCGCCAGCCGAGCCCGGCCAATGGCATCAGCGCCAGCCCGCAGAGAGCGACCCCGGCGCCGAGCAGCGCCAGCCGCCAGCCGGCATCGATCAGCAAAGGGCGGGGCGACAGGGGATCCTCGGCGCGGTCCAGGGGTCTGCCCGGTTTCCAGGCAGCAGGGACAATGGCGCGAAACTGCGGGGATCACAAGGCGCTCGGGGCGGGCTCGCGGAGAGTTGAGGAAAACCCGCGGGCGGGCGCACGAGGGAACGAGCTCAGCCGGCCCGACAGGGCGGCATCCGACGCGACGCCAGAGAGGAACTTTCACGCGCATGGGCCGTTCTCAGCGCGCCCCACGGTTGCCTCATCGGGGCCATACTTTCCCCGCTCGGTCGTCACGCGCCGAGCGGGGATTTTTTCCGGTAATCGGCCCTTAAGCCTCTCGCGGCATGCTCGGGATGTTCGACGGGGGACCCGCCATGTACCACGTCTTCGGCATCATCGCGTTCATCATCGCCGTCGGCGCCATCGGCGGCGTCGTCCGGGCGCATCTGGAAGAGCGCGCCGAGCGGCGCCGGCCCTAGCGCATGCTGGACCACGGTTTGTCCTGGGGCGCCAGGACTGGGCACCGCTTGCCGCAGCGGGCGCAGCGCAGCCTGCCGCGCGCCTCGTCCAGGCTGCGATAGCCGAGCTTGCCGATCAGGCTGCGCGGATCGAACAGCGCCACATGGCCGCAGCCGAGGCACAGCGCCCAGAGATGGCGCCGCGCCTTGAAGGCGTCGCCGAGGCTGTCGATCGGGCCGACATAGTCCCGCACCATGAGAACATATTAGGAACTTAGTCGCGGCCGGAGTCGAGAGGCCCCGTAGGTGGCGACGGCGTCCTATCCCGCGCGATCTCTTTGCGTCACGGCGAGGCCGATGCCGGTCGCGCGGTGATGAATTGCGGGAAGAAGGCGGCGTAGAACAGCTTTCTAACAACGTGTTTAGGGAATATTTGCCCCTGAGGGGCAAAATCTCGGCTCGCACATGAGTTTCATACGCAGGAGCTTGACGCATGAGGCCGAGGAGCGACGCGAAAAAATACGTGTGGTCGCTGCGGACGCTGCTGCTGTCGGTGATCAGCGGCCTCGCCGTCATGTTGATCGTTGCTCTCGCCTATCAAAGTCAGCAGCTCCTGGGGACCTACGCAAGCGCCAAGACCCTCGACATGGCGAATGCCGCCGACAATCGACTGATTGCCGGCGTCTACGGCCTGTTGCTCGAGCGCCTGGCAACGAACAACGGATTGCAGGCGACCGAACCGGCCGCTGACGATAGTCGCAAGCAGATCGATACGCGCCGGAAAGCTGCCGAAGAGGCGTTCACGGCGGCTCTTCCTGTCGTTCTCGCGCAGGAATTCCCCAACAAGGCAGCGCTCGTGCAGGATCTGCAGGTTGCGCAATCCAAGGCCGCGGCACTGCGTGCGCAAGCCGATCAAGCGCTGGCGCAGCCAAAGGCGCAGCGCGGCGAGGAGCTGCTGAAACGCTATATGCCGGGCATGACGGGCTATGTGAACAGCCTGCTGAAAGTCTGGACGTCGGCGCTCAACGCCGGCAGCCAGGGCGATCCCACGATTGCCCGCTATGCCACGTTGCGTCAGCTCGGCTGGAGCTTGCGCGAAGTCTCCGGCCTCGAGCGCTCACTGATCGCTTCCGCGATTGCCAGCGGCAAGCCGATGCCGCCCGAAGCGCTGCTGCAGATCGTGGGCTACCGGGCGCAGGTCGCGTTCGCGTGGAAATACGTGCTCGCCCTCGCCGCCGATGAGGCGACGCCGGCGCCGATCAAGCAGGCGTTGGCAGGCGCCACGGAGCGGTATTTCGGCGGCTTCGAGCCGCTCGCCGACAAGATGCGCCAGCTCAGCCAGGAGGGGGCGGCGTATCCGATGTCGGCCGGCGAGTGGGTTGCCACGACGAACCCGCAAATCGACGCTCTTCTCGAGGTGATGTACGCGACCGCCAAGGTGAGCGAGGAGCTGACGGCGCGCATGATCGAGCAATCCTTCCGCAACCTGTCCGTCGCCGTGGCGGGTATTCTCCTCGGCGTCGCCATCGCCGCCGCCTGCTTCGTCGTTGTCGTCCGTCGGGTCACGGCGCCGCTCTCGCGCATCACCACGGCGGTGGGCGAGCTTGCGGCGGGCCGGCTCGACATCGCGGTCCGCGACGCCTCCCGGCGCGATGAGATCGGCGACGTGGCACGAGCGATCGAGGTATTTCGCGAGAACGCCGTCGAGCGCGGGCGGCTCGAGGCTGCACAGCAGGACGCCGCGCGGAAGGCGGCGGAGGAGCGGCGCCACGCCATGCGCAATCTCGCCGACGGGTTCGAGACCCAAATCGGCGCGTTGGTGCAGACGGTGTCCGCGTCGGCAGCCCGGATGGAATCGGCGGCGCGGACCATGTCCGGAACCATCGAACAGAGCAATCAGCGCTCGGTTGCCGTCGTGGCGGCGGCAAACCAAGCCTCGGCCAACGTGCAGACGGTCGCGACGGCGACCGAGGAATTGTCCTCGTCGATCCGGGAAATCGGCCAACAGGTCACCAAATCCGCGCACATCGCCAACCGGGCCGTCGAAGACGCTCAGCGCACCGATGAGACGGTGACGGCGCTCTCTGCCGGGGCGCAGCGGATCGGCGATGTCGTGTCGCTGATCAACGACATCGCATCGCAGACCAACCTGCTGGCGCTCAACGCCACGATCGAAGCGGCGCGGGCGGGCGAGGCCGGCAAGGGCTTCGCGGTCGTTGCCGTGGAGGTCAAATCGCTGGCGAACCAGACCGCCAAAGCCACCGAGGACATCTCGGCGCAGATCAGCGAGATCCAGGCAGCGACCAAGGGCACGGTCGCGGCAATCCAGGGGATCGGAGCGACGATCGGCGAAATCAGCACGATCGCCGCGTCGATCGCGTCGGCGGTCGAGGAGCAGAGTGCAGCGACCGGCGAAATCGCGCGCAACGTCCAGCAGGCGGCGTCGGGCACCCACGAGGTGACGAGCAATATCGACGGCGTGCGCCAGGCCACGTCCGAGAGCGGCGCGGCCGCCGAGCAGGTGCTTGGATCGGCAGGCGAGCTGGCAAAGGATGCGGGGCGGTTGAGCCGCGAGGTCGAGCAGTTCCTCGCCGGCATTCGCGCGGCGTGAAGCAAAGGGGATCGCCCGCTGAATTGTTGCCCTACCGATATTAGGTGGCAAGCTCGCCCAAACGCGCGAAGCAACTTTAACGATTAAGTTCTTGGAATGGACACAACCCTAGATTAAGATCTCCGTGATCGGGACGACCATCGCTTGGAAGGGCCAGATGGAAGCCGCAGTACTCGCTCCAGATGACGTTGTCGCGCGCCTGCGAACAACTGCCGCTGAGCTCCGCGCGCTCGCCAAACGCCACGCCGAAGCCGAGAACGCCGCCATCACCGTCAAGCTCAATCAAGTTGCGGCCGAGATCGAAGCAGAGGCCGACGTGCTGGAACGCGTTGCCGAACCGGCCTAGCGGATCCTCGGCCACGGCTCTTTGTCGTTCAAGCGAGCGGAAAGACTGAGCTACCGGGACCGCGGCAGTATCATCTCCCGTTTTTTTTGCAACACACGTGCCAATGTCTCGCGCGTTTGCTCGATCAGCTGGCGATCGCCGGATTGCACCGCCGCATGGTGGGCGCGGGTCGCTGCGAGTTCCTCGGACACGACATCGGCAAGCGGGGAGGGGATGATGAACGTCATGACGCTCTCCTATGCCATCCCATATATCGTGGCACAGTCGACGGCAATCCACAATATAATGTTAGGGCGTTAGCGCTAGACTCACCGAGACGCTCCGGCGCCTCGAGATCACCGCTGCTTCCCGGTCATTGCGGTTGCCCTTATCCAGGCCAGGAGGGTCGCGCCCTCCGCGCGAACGCGCTTCGCCTCCTCGCGTCGCCGGGCAAACTTTTGGAACTTTAGCGCGTATCAATTGTTTTAAATGCGCCCGAAGGTTGCCTCATCGGGACCCCGCCTGCCCCGCTCGGCGTCCCCTCTCCGAGCGGGGCTTTTTCGCGTCTGTTCCGGAGCGATGCTGCCTCATGCTGGAGAAACGAGAGCCCTCATGCTGACGCCGGACCTGATGATGCGCCTTGGCACCCTGGCCCTCGCGGTGATCCTGGGGCTCGCCGGCGCCTGCTATGCTTTGGCCAGTTTCTACTACGCGCCCTACGCGAATTATGCCCTTGGGTGCCTGGTGCCGTGCGCGGCGTTGGTATGGGCACTGCCGACGAGCAAGCAGCGACGGAGGTCGTGAGATCGACGGCAAAAGTCGCGCTCCCGCTTCCCCGAAACAGACGCCGCGGCGCCTCCTGCGCAATCAATCGATGCCATTCCGCCCGACCCTAATCCGCGGTAGCTTTGACAACTTTTGCGCGAGATACGGCGGATCGGAAAATCGATGAATGATCATGCGCAATACATCCGGGACCGCGCGGCCGAGTTCGGCGTCCTCGCGGCGACCACCACCGAGCCGATGGCGGCGCAGCACTTCCACGAGCTCGCGCTCCTGTGCCGCGAGAGCGCGGAGCGACTGCAGCGCCACGCCAAGGGCCGGGGGTTGGCATCCTTTGTCACCGACTAGAGCCTTCGGCCACGGCTTGCCTTGCAGCGATTGCGAGCGCGTGCCGCGGAATTCCGACGTCGGATAGCAAGCTCATCCAACAGTCTCCGGCGTCCCCGGCGCCGCGCTCTTTTGTCCATTAGCCCGCTCTCGCTACTTGCTGCTGCAAGCAAAGGAACCTTGGCGCGCACGGATCGTTTTCAATACGTCCGTAGATTGCCATGGCCTCGCCTGCCCCGCTCGGAGTCGATCTCAAGGGGAGCCGTCATGAGGCGCAAGACGCTTTACCTGAATGATCTCCCGGTCGGCGAGGCCGCGACGTGGCACGAGGTGGCGGCGCTTCTGACCAAGCTGCTGCGGCGCACGATCATGATGCGCGATGCGCTCAACTGCGGCAGCGAAGGTCCGGACGGATTTTATGTGAAGATGGATCCGTGATCCCTCGACAACTCACCGCGGTCAGAAATCCTGGCTAATGCTTGCGGCTTCTCTTGAGCTCTGCCGCTCTGGCGTCGAGCTCGAGCGCGACCTCGGCGAGCTTTCGCGCAATGGGATCATTGCCAGCCGCCGCGTGCTCCGTCGAGAGGCGACGGAGCTGCCCGGCCTTCTCTTGCAGATACGCAATCCGCTCGCATACTTCTGGCATCGCCCCGCGCCCCCAGCACGTTCACGCTACACCTGATCGACGCGGCGACTTGTGCGCAAGCTCACACACAAGTATTGCCAAGTATTGCTGAAAACGCGCGTTAGATAGCAGTCCGTTCAGCCCAAAGTTATATGACGATGTCGCAGGCTCACTTCTGCCGGCGCTGCGCCAGGAAATCGCGTACCGCTTCGCCGGTGCCGAAATTCCACGCGCGAAGTTTCTCCAGCGGCACTTCTTTGAAATCGGCAAGCTCGTTGCGATCGAGCGCGATCTCGCCCGTGGCCGGCATGTGATAGGCGATGATCACCTGGTTCATGCGGGCGAAGGGATAGGCGCCGATCAACCGGCTGGTCTCGACGGTGAGGCCGAGCTCCTCGCCGACCTCGCGCCGCGCCGCTTCATCCGGACTCTCCTCGGGCTCGAGGAAGCCGGTGACCAGGCCGTACCAGCTCTCGGGCCAGCCCAAGCCGCGCACCAGGATGATATGGTCGTTGCGCTCGACGATCGCCGCCACCACCGGCACCGGCGAGAGATAGGTGATCTTGCCGCAGGCAGCGTCGGTGCACAGGCGCTGGCCGGGCTTCGCCGCGACCGGCGCCAGGATGCCGCCGCAGAAGCCGCAATGCCGAGGCGGTTCATAGGCCATGGGCGGGCTTATGGCCGCTGCCGCCGGGGCTGGCAAGGCGGATTGTCATGGCGACAATTGAAGGGGCTACAGCGCCCGGCGCGCCTGCTAGACTCCGCCCGCCATGATCCGCCCCCCGCCCCCTGCCGACGAAGCCCTCGACCAGCGCCTGGCGCGCGACGCCTACGCCTTTGTCGCCGCCGCGCGGATGCGGCCGCTGCTCGAGGCCGCGGGGCCGCTTGGCGATTGGCAGCGCTTTGCCGCCAGCTGGAACGACATGCCGGTCGACACCTACATGGCCGATGGCGGGCGCTACCGCCGCCGGCGCCATGCGGTGTTCGCGGCGCTGCCCGTCAGCGCGATCATCCGCGCGCCGCATCAGCCGCATTACCAGAGCCGCGACTACAACCCGCTCCATGGCGGCATCGAGCGCTGGTTCGAGCCGATCGCCGCCGATATCGCCGCCGGCGCCAGCCTCACCACCATTCTCGGTTTCTGCCGCGCGCTGTTCGAGCGGCTCGAGCCCACGATTCGCGCCTGGCACATCGAGACGCATCAGTTCCGCATCGAGGCGCAGCCGGGGCAAGCGGGCAAGCCGACGCCCGAGGGGATGCATCGCGACGGCGTCGATTACGTGCTGGTGCTGCTCATCCGCCGCCAGAACATCCGCCGCGGCACCACCAGCATCCACGATCTCGACCGCCATCTGCTCGGCAGCTTCACCCTCACCGACCCCTTCGACGCGGCGCTGGTGCATGACGCGCGCGTCTATCACGGCGTGACCCCGGTCGAGCCGGTCGACCCCGCGGCCCCCGCCTATCGCGACGTGCTGGTGGCGACCTTCCAGCGGAGCTGAGCCGGCCGCACCCCTCCTGCCCCCGCGCGCCAACGCCCATGTGAACTGACCGGCGCGTCGCGGTGTCCTAGACTTGGCGGCGGAGGGTTGGACCATGGGGGATGAGAGCGGCGCGTGGGAGAGCCTGCTGGCGCTGCGCCACCGCGGCGGCTCGGCGCCGGTGCAACGCAGCGAGGAGCCGCCGGCGGTGGCGGCGCTGCTCGAGCTCTATTTGCCTTTCGCGCAGGTGCCGCCGCGACGGCGCTTTGCCGTCGCCCATCTCGGTCAGAGCCTCGACGGGCGCATCGCCGCCGCGTCCGGCGCCTCGCGCTGGGTCACCGGCGAGGCCGACCTCATCCATACCCATCGCATGCGCGCGCTCGCCGACGCCATCATCGTGGGCGCCGGTACCATACGCCACGACGACCCGCTGCTCACCGTGCGGCGCTGCGGCGGCGCGCACCCGGTGCGCGTTGTCATCGACGCCGAGCGCCGCCTCGGCGCCGGACACCGCGTCTTCCAGGACCCGTCCGCCCCTACCCTCCTCCTCGCCTGCGCCGACCGCGTGCGGCCGGGCGAGCGGCTGGGCGAGGCGGCGCTGGTGGGGCTGCCGCGCGGTCCCGACGGGCTCGCGCCAAGCGACATCGCCGCGGCGCTGGCCGAGCGCGGGCTGCATTTCCTCTTCATCGAGGGCGGCGGCATCACCATCTCGCGCTTTCTCGCCGCCGGCGCGCTCGACCGGCTGCAGATCACCGTGGCGCCGATCCTGCTCGGCTCCGGCAAGCCGAGCCTGACGCTGCCCGAGATCGCCGCCCCCGATGAAGGCTTGCGGCCGCAGCTCCGCCGCTTCAGTCTCGGCCGCGACATGCTCTACGAATGCATCTTCCGTGACTGAGACCGCCCGCGCCTTCTGGTTGGCCGAGCCCGGACGCGGCGAGCTGCGGCGCGCCGCGCTGGCGCCGCCGGGCCCCGGCGAGGTGCTGGTGCGCGCCAGCGCCAGCGGCATCAGCCGCGGCACCGAGAGCCTGGTGTTCCGCGGCCGCGTGCCGCAAAGCCAGCACCAGGCGATGCGCTGCCCGTTCCAGGACGGCGATTTCCCGGCGCCGGTCAAATACGGCTACGCCTCGGTCGGCGTGGTCGAGGCGGGAGCGCCGGCGCTGCTCGGCCGGCGCGTCTTCTGCCTCCATCCGCATCAGGACCGCTATGTCGTGCCGGAAGCGGCGGCGGTGCCGGTGCCGGACGCCGTGCCCGACCGTCGCGCCGTGCTCGCCGCCAATATGGAGACCGCGCTCAACGGGCTCTGGGACGGCGCGCCGCTCATCGGCGACCGCATCGCCGTGGTCGGCTGCGGCACGGTGGGCGCGCTGATGGCGGCGCTCGCCGCGCGCCTGCCCGGCGCCGCGGTGGAGATCGTCGACATCGATCCCGGCCGCGCCGCGCTCGCCGAAGCCCTGGGTTGCGGTTTCGCGCTGCCCGAGCGCGCCACCGGCGATGCCGATCTCGTCATCCATGCCAGCGGCAGCGTCGCCGGCCTCGCCACGGCGCTGGCGCTCGCCGGCGTCGAGGCCACCGTGTTGGAGATGAGCTGGTACGGCGACGCGCCGGTGGCGGCGCCGCTCGGCGAGGCGTTCCACAGCCGGCGCCTCAGGCTCGTCGCCTCGCAAGTCGGCGCGGTGGCGCCGGCGCGGCGCGCGCGGCGCAGCCGCCGCCAGCGCCTGC
>JBKQTR010000505.1:0-30176 GCA_052143095.1 Allostellaceae bacterium | reverse complement strand
GCGGCGAGCAGCACCGCGCGCTTGGCGCGGTCGAGCCCGATCATCTCGCCATAGCGGTATTGGAAATGATGCCAATGCGCCTGGGCGAGATAGTTCAGCTCATGCTCGGCGGGATCCATGCTGCCGGCGGCCACCGCATGCAGCAACGGTTTCCACAGATGTGTGCGCCCCTTGTCGATCAGCGTGATGCGCGCCTCGCCGCGCTTGCCCAGCGTGTTGCCGAGTTGCGTCGCGAGCTCGAGCCCGGCGGCGCCGCCGCCGACCACGACGATGTCCGGCGCTTCGAGCGGGCGGATCGGATGAGCCTTGGGATCCTCTGCCATGCCCCGCCATCGGCTGCTGCGTTGCCGGGCCGGCTCGCGCGGTTGGCGAATGCCGCCTGCCAAAAACGCTGCACCCCGCATCGAGGCGCCACCCCTCTCGATCCCGGGCGGAGCCGCTGCGTCAGGCCATCATAGCCTTGGCCGAGAAGGCTGGAAAGCGACGCCGCCCGCGGCCTGAGCAAATCACCAACCTGACCACCCTGCGGGGATAGATGCGTCCGCCGCCGCCTATCGACCCTTGACGAAGCATGGGCTGATCCGTCATCGGGGGCGCCGGCGCTTGGTCACCGGCTCCGACGCGTGATCCGATGGCCCCGATGCTTCGAGCGCAACTGATCGCCGCGAGATGCTCATGGTCGCTCCTCGACGCCTGCCACGCCTCTTTGCCGCCGTTGCGCTGGCCGCGCTGGCCTTGGCGCCGGTCGGCGGGTGTCGGGCGCAGAACGCGGCGCCGCCGCCATCGGCCGTCACCGCGACCGATCTGATGCTTATCCGCAAGGTCATGCGCCAGGTTCAGGAGAGTTACGTCCAGCCCGTCGATGCCGACACGCTCGTGGCGAACACGCTCAGGGGCATGCTCGGCGGCCTCGACCCGCACTCGGAGTACATGGACGAGCAGGAATACCAGGACATGCTGAGCGACAGCCGCGGCGAGATCGAGGGCATCGGCGTCGATATCGACCAGGTGAACGGCACGCCGCAAGTGATCGCGCCGGTCGAGGGCGGACCTGCGTCCCGCGCAGGCATCAAGCGCGGCGACCGCATCCTCGAGATCGACCGACAGGCGCTCACCGGTCTGACCGTCGACGAGCTCCGCCGCCGTCTGCGCGGGCCTGCCGGCAGCAGGATCACGCTGACGATCGCGCGCGATCATCAGGCGCCCTTCACTGTCGCCCTGACCCGTGCCGTGGTCGCGCTCACCTCGGTGACGTCGGCGCTCGAGCCGGACGCGATCGGTTATGCCCGGATCAGCCAGTTCACCGAAATGACCCCGACCGAGCTCAGCGATGCCATCGCGCGGCTGAAGCGACAGGGCGGCGGAAAATTGAACGGCTTCGTCCTCGATCTCCGCGACGATCCCGGCGGCCTGCTCGATTCCGCGGTGACGGTCGCATCGGACTTCCTCGATGGCGGCACGGTGGTCGCCACGCATGGCCGCGACAGCGACGATGACGACGTCTACACCGCGTTCGAGGATGGCGATCTCATCCGCGGCACGCCGATGGCGGTGCTGATCAACAGCTACTCCGCTTCGGCCGCGGAGATCGTGGCGGGCGCGCTGCAGGACCGCGATCGCGCCACGGTGTTGGGGACGCGCAGCTTCGGCAAGGGCTCGGTCCAAACCCTGATCCCTCTGGATGGTCATGGCGCGTTGCGGCTGACCACGGCGCTCTATGTAACGCCGTCGGGCCACTCGATCCAGGGCAGCGGCATCACGCCCGACATCGTGGTTCCGCTGCCGCGGGAGAAACGCGAGGCTGATGCGGTCGTGACCCACGAGGCCGACTTGCCGGGGGCGCTGGCACGGGTCGGTTCGGGTGACGCGACGCAAGCGGCGTCGCCTCCCCCGGCCACACCGTCGCCGGCCATCGCCGATGAAGCGCCCATCGACCCCGCGATCATGGGGACGCCGAAGGACGATCAGCTCGACGCTGCGCTGAAGCTGGTGCAGCGTCGCGCGCTGACGAACGCCGCGTCCTTGGGCCGTTGAGCCCGCCGGGTCCGCCAAGCTTCCGTCGGCGTCGGCGGGCGGGGCTTCAGCGATTTTCCCCGCGGCTTGCCCGCGGCGCGCTGTCGCTCACGCTTTAATGTTGATTAGACTTCCCCGCGTATAGGGGCCGGAGGATGGCGTTTCCTGGCTCTCTGCGCTGTCTTCGCTCTCGGCCGGCGTCGTTGCGGCTGGGTCCGCGGGCCGCTTGCCCGGCATCGCCGGCGCATGCCCGCGGGCCGATGCCGGGTCGCGCCGGGTCGGTTCAGGCTGAACACCGGCGACCCGCTCCCCCTGGAGCGGGAACGCCATGGCCACGCCAGTCCTTTCCGCAGGCGGCCGCGGGGGCAGCGGCGGCGGCGGCGCGGGGAGTTGGGGGATCCCGTGGAGCTTCACGTCTCGATCCTGAACCGGAACCTCCGGCGTCCCGGGCCCGAATGCAAGAGGCGTTCCAAGGACGCCGCCGCCGCCGCCCGTGGGATCGACCGGCGCGGCGCTTCGCAACGGCGCTCATTGGCCGCCCGTCCGGCAGCGGCTGCCCGCGACCCGGCATTATTTGCCGGCGCTCCGGAGCCGGCGAGTGACATCACCTCGCGCCTTTCGCGCCTTGATTTCCTTCCCAGCCGCCATAACCTAGCGGCCCGATGCGGCCATGCGACCGGCCTGCAACAATCATCGTGGGCGCGGCGCGCATTGGTTGAGGGATGACCTTTCCTGATCTGCTTGCCTGGCTTGTCGGCCGCAGCCAACGCCATGCGCTGATCGTCATGCTGGCCGGTGGCGTGCTGGCGGCTGTCAGCGCGATCACGACGGCCCACCACCTGGGCATCAACACCAACACCAATTTGATGTTTCCGGAAAGCCTGCCCTGGCGCCACAACGCCATCGCCTTCGCGGGCGACTTTCCGCAATTCAGCGATCTGCTGGTGGCGGTGGTGGACGGCCGTATCCCTGAGGCAACCGAATCGACGGCCGCCGATCTGGCGGCGGCGCTGGCGCAGGACCACGCCGATTTCAAGACGGTACGCCGCCCCGACAGCTCGCCCTTCCTGTCGCAGGAAGGATTGCTCTTCCTCGATACGCCCCGGCTTGAGGGGGTGCTCGACCGGATCATCGACGCCCAGCCCTTTCTCGGCGAGATGGCCGCCGACCAGAGCGCCCGCGGCCTTTTTGCCGCGCTGTCGCTGCTGGGCCGCGGCGCGAGCCAAGGCCAAGCCGATCTCGGTTCGTTTCTGCCGGCGTTGACAGCGTTCCACCACACGATGGCCGAGGCGATCGACGGACACGGCCAGTCGCTCTCCTGGTCGCAGCTGCTGGGTGGCCAACTCGCCGAATTGGCGGGCCAATACAAGTTCGTATTGGTGCAGCCGACGCTCGATTTCAGCGCCCTGGAGCCAGGGGGCGCCGCCGCCGAAAGGATGCGCGAGATCATCGAGCAATTGCCGCTTGTCAAATCCGGCGACGCGCGGGTGCGGATCACCGGGGTCGTGGCGCTTGCCGACGATGAATTTGCCACCGTCGTGCGGGGGATTGTCGCGGGGCTGATCGGCAGCATCGTGCTGATTACCCTTTGGCTGTTCCTGGCGGTGCGCAGCTGGCGCCTGATCGTGCCGATCCTCCTCACCCTCGGCCTGGGGCTGCTGCTCACCTTGCTGTTTGCCACGCTGGCGGTCGGCACGCTCAACTTGGTTTCGGTCGGCTTCGGCATTCTGTTCGTCGGCATCGCCGTCGATTTCGCCATTCAATTCGCCGTGCGCTATCGCGAGATACGCCACGATCTCTCGGATATCGCCAGCGCGCTGACCCAAACGGCACGCCGCGCCGGCAGCCAAATTCTGGTGGCGTCGGCGGCCACCGCGGCGGGCTTCCTTGCCTTCGTTCCGACCGATTTTCGCGGCGTCGCCGAGCTCGGGCTGATTGCCGGCATCGGCATGTTGATCGCCTTCTGCTGCACCTTGTTCTTTCTGCCCGCCGCCATCCGGCTGCTTCATCCGCCGGGCGAGCCGGCCGAGATCGGGTTTCGCTGGGCGGCCCCGCTTGATGAGGCGGTACGGCGATATCGCCGCCCGCTGTTGGCCATCTTTGCCCTGCTCGGCGCCACCGGCCTGGCCCTGCTGCCGCAGCTGGGCTTCGATGCCGACCCGCTCCACACCAAGGATCCCACCACCGAGGCGATGCGAACCCTCTATGACCTCATGGCATCGCCGATCACCAACCCCTTCACCATCGACATCATGGCACCGAGCGTTGCCGACGCCGCCGCCAAGGAGCGGCAGCTCGCGACGCTGCCGCTGGTCGCCCATGTGCTGTCGATCAACAGCTTCGTGCCGGCTGATCAGACGGCGAAGCTCGCTCTGATCCATGACGCCCGGGCGCTGCTCGACGTAACCCTGGCGCCGCGCCCCCCCACGACGCCGCCGTCGCCGGACGAGATTCGGCAGGCTGCGAAGGACGCCCTCGCCGTGATCGAGCCGAGCCTCGCGAAACTTCCCGCTGACCATCCCCTGGCGCCGATCGCCGGCGATCTGCGCCGGCTATCGGTTGCCTCCGACGCGGTGGTGCGCGCCGCCGATGAGAGCTTGACGCGATTCCTGCCGATGCTGATCGAGCAGCTGCGCGTGGCGCTGACCGCTGAGCCGGTGACGGCGGAGAGCTTGCCGCCGGAGATCACGCGCGACTGGCTGCTGCCGGACGGACGCGCCCGCCTTCAGGTGGTGCCGAAGCCTGCGACGCAGGACAGCCAGGTGCTGCGGCGCTTCGTCGACCAGGTGACGGCGGTGGCGCCCGATGCCGGCGGCGCTGCCGTCATTTTCGAGTCGACCGGCGCGACCATCGTCCACGCCTTTCGCACGGCGGCGCTTACCGCCATTGCGACGATAGCGCTCATTCTTCTGATCGCGCTGCGGCGGATCGTGGACGCAGCATTGGTGATGGCGCCGTTGCTGCTGTCGGCGCTCGCCACGGTGGTCGTCATCGTGGCGCTGCGCTCGACGCTCAACTACGCCAATATCATCGCCCTGCCGTTGCTGCTGGGGGTCGGCGTCTCCTTCAACGTCTACTTCATCATGAACTGGCGGGCGGGACAAACCTCGGTCCTGGGCTCCGCCACGGCCAGGGCGATCCTCTACTCAGCGCTCACCACCGCCAGCGCCTTCGGCTCGTTGGCGCTGGCGGCCCATCCGGGAACCGCCAGCATGGGGCGGCTTCTGCTGATCAGCCTGGGCTGCACGCTGATCTCAAGCCTCGCCTTCGTGCCGGCGCTGCTCGCAGCGATCGGTGCGCCAAGGCGAGTTCGGCGGCTTGAGACGCGTCAGGGCTGAGCGCCCTCTTTGCTCGAATGCTTGGGGTGAGCCGGCGCTGGAGCCGGGGCGACGCCGTCATCGGCTTCCATCGTCATGCCCCGCCAGACGACCTGGTTGCTGGAATAGCTGGCGACGATCTCGACGACCGAGAGGATATCCCGGAACGGCAGCAGCCAGACAGGCGCCACGGGCGCGAGGCCGAGCGGTGCAAGCTTGGGCTTCAGCGCATGGTCGATCCCCCGGGCAGCGGCGGCGCGGACCGCCCATGCAAGTCCCAGCAGCACGACATAGGGCAACGCGCCGCGCGACAAGATGCAGGCCAGCAACGCGCAGCAGATGGGATATTGTATCGCCGAAGCTCCGAACGATACCGGCACCAGCGCTCGCATCGTCCGCGCCCAGCGCATCTCATGGTGCCACAAAGCGCTCAACGTCGGCTCGGGCACGGTGGCGGCCGGGACCGTATCGGCGATTTCAACCGCGAGCCCCAATGCCGCCACCCGCTGTCCCAGGACATTGTCGTCGGCAATGTGTTCTACCAGCGCATGGAGGCCGCCGCTGCGTTCGAGGATGCGACGATGCAGTGCCATCGTGCTCCCAAGACAGTCCTGCCGCCCCAGCGCCCTTGCCAGCAAGGCGCCGGGCAGGAAGCTGTAATTGATCTGGGCGGCGCCTAGGCGTGGCTGCCACCGGCGGCGCGCCGGCCGGCCGACATAGAGGGTCGAAACCAGGCCGGTATTGGGCTTCTCCAAGGCCGCGACCAGCCGCACCAGATAATCGGGCGCAAGGTGCAGGTCGCTGTCGGAGATCACCAGAATGTCGTAACGCGCCGAAGGCAGCATGTTGATCAGATTCGCGACCTTCCGGTTGCGGCCGCGGACGGTCGAATCGACAATGACGGTGATGTCGCGCTCGGGAAACTTCTCCTTCAACTCCCGCACCACGGCGAGTGCCGGATCAGCCGCGTCCTGCACGCCGAAGACGATCTGGAAGACCGGGTAATCCTGGCGGCAGCACGATAAGAGTGCCTCTGCCAGAAGGGGTTCGTCACCGCAAAGCGGCTTCAGGATCGTCACCGGCGGGAGCTGCCGCGGCGCCCGCGCCGGCGCTGCAGCAAAGCGAATGACCGCCGCCCAGCCGGCAAAGCACTGGATGAGGCCCAGCCCGGCGACGAGCGCCAATGCCATCGCCAGCACGCTCATTGCAGGGTCCCCCGGGCGGCATTCCTGGCGGGCGGGCTCAGCGCGCCACCGGAGAGATCGGTGGTCTTGCGATCGAGGGCGGCGATCAACTTCGCGACGTCGCCATCGCCAAGCAAGCCCTGAAACTCGGAGCGCTGCACCGCAACTTGGCTGATGGAACCGTCCAGCAAGATATCAATGGCCTTCCAGAGGACGCCGCCCTCGCCCTCATCTGGGTGCAGGACGTAATCGATCCGTGTCGGCGTCCCGGACAACGGCACGATCTGCGTCGCCACCACCACCTTCTCGCCGATGCTGCGCTTCTCCGGCAGAATGACGAAGCGCTGACCGACATAGTTGTCGAAATTCGCCACATATGAGCAAACGGTGTAGCTGCGGAAGGCGTCCAGCAGCCGGGTCTGGTCGTCTTGTGCCAACTTCGCCCAGCGCAGCCCGACGCTGACCCTCAGGATGACAGGCAGATCGAACACGCGCTCGATCAGCGGAGCAAGCTGCGCATAGCGCGCGGCGAAGGGCGCGGCCCGCCCGACCTTCGTCTGGGCCAGAAGACCGGCATTGAGCTGGGCGATGGGGTCGGTGACCGCATCGGACGCCGCGGTTGTGCCTAGGGCGGCCACCGGCAGCGGCATCAAACAGGCCGCGACCAGGGTCAGCTGCAACATTTCGCGGCGTCTCATCCGCCGCGACGGAGGAGCGCCGTCGCTGTGCCTCGCCATAAGCCGGGATCCCTCACGCGTCGTCATTTTCTTGCTGATCGCTACTACGGTGACCAGACTAGCCATGGCGTCGAGCCAGGCCAGAGCCAGCGCACGCCAAAGCGATCGCACAACAACCTCCTTGTCGAGGTCGAGGCGACAGTCATTGTAGGCAGCTTACTGCCGGTGCGTGCCCGCGACTCAGTTAATTCGTCGTGAGAGGCAACGCTGAAGCGGCGATTGGTGATCCCGACGGATACACCAGCGAGTGAATAAAGTCGACGGAGGAGAGCGACTAGCTGCGCGGTTTCCACCTTCGGTGGGGGTGTCTGCCGAAAGATTCGCGCGCCGGTTAAGGGGCTTGACCTGGGGCCACTCGCATGTTGTCCCGCTACGGTCGCGCGCGCGTCCTGAGCAACAGTTCCGTTTGCGCTCACCACGCATTAGGTTGACCTTCGGATGGCACGGGCAGGTCGAGCCGTCGAGACGGCGGCGACGCGCAGCCCGATGCCCTTTGGCCTCGCGCGTGAGGATCGAGCGTCTTGAAGACCTTGAAGCGTCTGTCGCTTGCGCTGGCACTCCTCGGCGTCCTGACGGCCACCGCGCTCATCGGCTGGAGTGGCTTCGGCCGGGTGGCCGCATCGATGCTATCGGTTGGCTATGGCGGCTTCGCCTTGCTGTGCGGCTGGCAGTTTCTCGTGGCGGCGGTGCTCGGTACTGCCTGGCGGGTGATCGCGCCGATCGCGCCGGGGCGGCGGGGTCTCGCCCTCGACGGGGTATTCATCTGGGCACGGTTGGTGCGCGACGCTTCGGCCAGTTGCCTACCGTTCTCGCAACTGGGTGGCTTTGCCATCGGCGCACGCGCGCTGTCGCTGCATGGTCAAACATGGTCGGTCGCCAGCATTTCCACGATCGGCGATCTCACCGCGGAGTTCCTCGCCGAGATCGTCTTCGCCGCCGCCGGGCTCGTGATCCTCGCCGCCCATCGCTTCAACTGGCTGTCGACCGCGCCCTGGGCGATCGGGGTCGTGCTGGCGCTGGTTGTCGGCGTGGGGCTCCTCTCCCTGCCGCAGCGCGCGGCTCCCGTTTTGGCGCGGCTCGGAAGATGGATTCTGGGTCGCGGGTTTGATCTCGTTGGCGAGAACTTCCAAACCATCGAGCCCGAGCTGACACGGATCTATCGCCGTGTCGACCTTTTCGCCGCCAGCAACGCCGTCCACTTCCTCGGCTGGGTGGCCAAGGGCGCCGGCGGCTGGATCGCCTTCCGGCTGCTCGGTGCGCCGATCAGCCTTCTCGATGCCTTGGCCATCGAAGGCCTATTGCATGCCGCGCTGGCCTTCGCCTTTCTGATCCCAGGCTATGCCGGCGTTCAGGAGGGTGCCTATGTGCTGCTTGGTGCCGCCTTCGGTGTGCCGCCCGAGATCGCGCTCGGCACATCCCTCCTGCGCCGGGGACGCGACATCGCCATCGGCATCCCGGTTCTGCTGGTCTGGCAATTCGTTGAATTGCGGCGGTTGCGTAAACCCTACGGCTAACGGCCGCGTCTCGCGCACGATACGCCAGCGGGAAACGCGGTTCAGGAGAACAAGATGAGCATCACCGGGACGGGCAGGGCGGGCCACGACGCCCGCGACACCAGGGGCCGGCAGAAGGCGCCGCTTCGGCTCGGCAGCGAGGAGCACAAGACGCTCTTCAGCCGCATGTTGCTCGATACGTTCAATCCCTATAAGCCGGCCATCATCGACTGGCCGGCGCTCGATGCCGAGGCGCGCGAGCGCTTGATCAGCCCGCCGATCTGGGACATCGCGGTCCAGACCGAGGGCAAGGCCAGTCTGCGCGTCAAGACCTACGCCAAATCCGTCACCGATCCCCTGCTCAAGCAGGCAACGGCTTCGAGGAGGGGCGGCACAAGATGGTGCTGGCCAATCTGGTGGCGGCCTATGGCATCAAGCTCGCGCCGGAGCCCCCCTACATTCCCCCGCGCGACGCTCAATGGGCCTTCATGGTCACGGGTTATAGCGAGTGCATCGACAGTTTTTTCGCCTTCGGTTTGTTCGAGCTGGCGCGGCGCTCGGGCTATTTCCCGCCGGAATTGGTCGGCACGTTCGAGCCGGTGATGCAGGAGGAGGGCCGGCATATCACCTTCTTCGTCAACTGGGTTGCCTGGCATCGCCGCAATCTTCGTTGGTGGCGAAAGCCCTTCTTTCAAGCAAAGATCATCGGCGTCTGGATTTTCCTGGTCTGGGAGCGGCTCGGCATCGCGCGGGCTCTCAACGGTGCGCCGCAGGACCGCAACTTCACCGTGAACGGCAGCAAATCGCTCGCCGACGAGATCACGCTACCGGGGCTGATGAAGGTTTGCCTGAGCGAGAATGACCGGCGGCTTGCCCCCTACGACCCGCGCCTGCTGCGCCCGACCTTGATCCCAAGCCTGGTGCGTCTGGCGCTCCGGCTCATGGGCAAGGGGCGGACATAGAGGGCGTCACGGGATCATGGCGGATCGCGGCCGTCGCGCCATGGGTTGAACAATCGAATACCCAGCTCTTTCAGGATCTTACACGCGATCCGCGCTTGCCCACCCCTCAGCGGCCGAATGCATTCATGCACGAAGTGCCGTGACACTCGTCGCTTCTGACGATGCCTGCACCTGAAGATCGCCTGATATCTGGCCTCCGCGCTCGATTTCAATCTCGTGATAGCGCACCTTGGCGGAAATCTTGCCGCTCGCGCGCACGTGCAAGCGCCCTGTGACCGTCAACGCACCCTCGAAACGGCCAAAGATCTCGGCATTTCCCACGGATGCCGAGCCGGAGAACAACCCGCTCGCCTCGACCCGAAGGTCCCGGCACTCGACATTGGCCTGAACCGTCCCTTCGACAACCAGGCTTTCGCAGGAGGCAATATCACCGGAGACGACGATTTCCCGCCCGACCACCAGCTTGCGCGTGGTCGAAGTGGGATTGGTCGCAGGGGTCGGCTGAACAGAATGTGCAGTCTGCATGAGGAACTCCTTGAGGCGGCCGGTTGGCCGGGGTGCGGATGTCCCTATAAGCCTCCGTGCGACCGGTTGCCGTGACAAATTACGATCAAAGGAGCCGTCGCCCGGCCGGCGCATACCAGCGCCGGCACCCCCACGTTCAGGGACGCCAAGCGGCGATCAAAGTCACTCCGACCCCACTTCTTTCCGCTCCTGCTGCCAGCCGCAGCGTCGCAGGTGATCCGCCACGGCGCGGCACAGCTGCTCGAGTTCGGTTGCCGGCAGGGAGCGAAGGAGCTTCACCGCATCGCGGCCGATCGAGCTATGCGCCAGGGCGAAACGGATGTCGAAGGCGAGATGGTCAAAGTCCGGCATTGGCGGATTCCCGCTGCTAATGTCCCCCGCCGGGATTGATTCAGCACGGCGGCGCGGAGGTGGTCAAGCGCGCAGAAGGTGCAGGCTCGGCCGAACGTCGGGCGGATTTGCGCAGGCGCTCCGGAACCGGCGAGCGACGTGGTGGTGCCGACGCGCGGATTCGAACCGCGGACCTACTGATTACGAATCAGTTGCTCTACCACTGAGCTACGTCGGCTTACCCCTGGGGCGGCGGACCTTACATCCGCCCGTCGCCGGGCGTCAACCGCGGGGGTCGGCGGGGGGCCCGGTCGGCCGCCCTGAATCGTGCGGCGGCGTGCGGCATGGCGCCGGGTCTTGGCCAGCGTCCGAGGGCGCTCGCCGACCTCCTCGGGTCGCCTATGCTAAGCTCGGCAGGCCACCGTTCCGGCCGAGAGACGCCATGGAGCTGCATCAGGTCCGCTATTACGTCGCGCTGTGCCGGACGCTCAACTTCACGCGCGCCGCCGAGGCCTGCAACGTGACGCAGCCGGCGCTGACCCGCGCCATCCAGAAGCTCGAGGAGGAGCTGGGCGGCCCGCTCTTTCGGCGCGAGCGGAGCCTGACGCAGCTCACCGAGCTTGGCCGGCTGATGCGGCCGCTGCTGGAGCAGACGCTCGCTGCCGCGCAGAGCGCCAAGGAGCATGCGACGCGTTTCCGCAAGAGCGAGGTGGCGGTGCTCCGCCTCGGCCTGCCGCCCACCATTTCGGCGCGCGTGCTGCTGTCGTCGCTCAGGGAATTGACCCGGCGCCTTCCCCATCTCGAGGTCGAGCTCAAAATGGCGGACGACGCGGCGCTCATCGACGTCATGCTGCAAGGCGAGGTCGATCTCGCCTTCCTTTCCCCTCTTGGCCCTTTGCCGGAGCGTCTCCACACCTGGCCCCTCTTCAAGGAAGGCTTCCGCGTCGCCTTCGGCGAAGGCCATCGCCTGGCGGCGCTCGACGCGATCACGCCCGCGTCGCTCGACGGCGAGGTGCTGCTGGCGCGGCGCGGCTGCGCGGCCACGCTCGCGTTGCGCGACCGCTGCGTCGAGGCCGGCGTCAAGCTGCCGCTGCGTCACCTCTGCGACAGCGAGGAGCATCTCCAGCAGCTTGCCGCGAGCGGCCTCGGGATAGCACTGCTGCCGCAGCATCTGCCGGTGCTGTCGTCGATGCTGACGCGGCCATTGCGAGAGCCGCCGCTCGAGCGCAGCGTGGTGCTGGCGACGGTCAGCAGACGGCGCTACTCACCGTCTCTCGACGCCTTCATCAAGCTGGCGCGGACGCGCGATTTCGCCGCCGAGCTGGCCATCGCCTGAGCCGGCCTCGGCGGCGAGCGCGCGCAGCACGCCGACGATCTCCGACGGCTCCATGCGGCGGCGGTAGTCGAGCTCGACCATGGCATGGCGGATAACGCCGCCGCGATCGACGATGTAGGTGGCGGGCATCGGCAGCAGCCAGAGGGTGTCGCGGTTGCCGTGGCGGGCGCCGAGATCGACGCCGAGCCTCAGATAGATCTCGCGCACCGCCTCGGGCAGGCGAAAGATGACGCCGAACAGCAAGCCCGCGCCGTTGTCGACATCGCTCAAGACCTCGAAGCTGAGGCCGAGGCGGCGCTTCACCTCGGCGAACGCCGCGCCCGTATCGGGCGTGATGGCACGGACGCTCGCCCCCTGCCGCTCGATCTCCGCCAGCGCTTCCTGCAGCGCCGCGAGCTCCAACGAGCAATAAGGGCACCAGCCGCCGCGGAAGAAGCTGATGACCAGCGGTCCCCGCGCCAGGCAATCGCGCGCCGCGACCAGGCGTCCCTCGACATTGGGGAGCTCGAAATCAGGCATGGTGTCGCCGGGCCTCAGGCTCGCGGCGGCAAGGTTGCTGGCACCCAGCGCGCGCATCAGCGCCTCGAGCGCGCGTGCCGGCTCCGGCGAGTCGTCCAGCGCCCGCTGCCATTGTTCGTCGAGCCGGTCTCGCAACGACATTCGCCGCCGCCTCCTCTGCGCCCCGACTATAGCAGGCGCCGGCCGCGGTCCCTTCGATAATTCCGCTGCATCGACTCCATAGGCGGACGGCATTTCCATCCGGGCGTCGGCTCGCCGATGCTCGTCTGCGATGCGGCGGCCGTGGCGGCTGCTGCCCTCACCGAAGGGGAACAAGCATGATGTCATCGAGCAAGAGCCGCCGGATGCGCTGGCGGAGCCTGTCGCTGGCGGCGCTGACGGCCGCGTCTTTCGCCGCCGCCGGCGCGGCGCGTGCCGCCGACTGTCCCGCCGACAAGCGCGGCGTCGACGTCACCGCGCCGAGCACCATGGCGGCCAAGGACGTCACCGACAAGGTGCTGACGTCGATCGATCTCGCCAAGGAGAAGGTGGCGCTGGCCGATCACCGGCTGCGGCTGCGCAAGCTCGAGATCAAGCCGGGTGGCGTCGTGCCCTGGCACAGTCACGGCGACCGTCCGGCGATCATCTACATCATCTCGGGCGAGATCCTCGAATACGCCAGCAACTGCTCGGTGCCGATCGTGCACAAGGCGGGCGACGTCACGGCGGAGACCAGCGGCACCGCCCATTGGTGGAAGAATGTCGGCAGCAAGACCGTGGTGCTGCTCTCCGCCGACCTGCTGCACGATCCCAACGACCATAACATGTGAGCGAGGCCGGTCCCGCCGGAGGGCGACGCGCCGCGTGCGCGGCCGTCGCGCTCCGCCGTCTTTTCCTCTTTCCCGGAGGTCGACCGCCATGCCCAGCCCTTCTCCCGCCGCGGCGCCAATGGCGATGGCGGTGGCTCACGACGGCGCCGCTCATCCCGCCGCGGCGCTGCTGCGCAGCACGCTGATCGGGCTCATCGCCTTCCTGACGGTCGTCGATCTCTTCGCGACCCAGGCCATCCTGCCGTCGCTCGCCGCCGCCTACGGCGTGAGTCCGGCGGCGATGGGCCTTGCCGTCAACGCCAGCACGCTCGGCATGGCGGTGGCCGGCATCGTCATCGCCCTGTTCAGCCGGCGTATCGACCGCCGGCGCGGCATCGTGCTGAGCCTGGCGCTGCTCGCGATCCCGACGTCGCTCCTGGCGGTGGCGCCCGATCTCCTGGTCTTCACAGCGCTTCGCCTGGTGCAAGGCCTCTTCATGTCCGCCGCCTTCACCTTGACGCTGACCTATCTCGCCGAGCAATGCAGCGCCACCGAGACCGCCGGCGCCTTTGCCGGCTACATCACCGGCAACGTGGCAAGCAACCTCTTCGGCCGCCTGATGTCTGCCGCGATCGCCGATCATCTCGGCCTTGCCGCCAATTTCTATGTCTTCGCGCTGCTCAATCTCGCGGGCGCGCTGCTGGTCTTCCTCTATCTGCGCCATGCCGGCGTCATGATGCTGGCGGCGACGGGGTCTTCGCCCTTCGCCGCCTTGCGCCGGCATGTGCTGAACGCGCCACTGCGCGCCGGCTTCCTCATTGGCTTCTGCATCCTCTTCGCCTTCATCGGCACGTTCACCTACGTCAACTTCGTGCTGGTGCGCGCGCCTTATGCGGTGAGCCCGATGCAGCTGGGCCTGGTCTATCTCGTCTTTCTGCCCTCGGTGCTGACGACGCCGGCGGCGGGGGCGATCGTCCGGCGCTTCGGCACGCGCTCGACGCTCTGGGCCGCCGTCGCCGTCGCCGGCGGGGGCTTGCCGCTGGTGCTGGCGCCGAGCCTGCCGGCGCTGCTGGCCGGGCTCGCCCTGATCGGCATCGGCACCTTCTTTGCCCAGGCGACCGCCACCGGCTTCATCGGCCAAGCCGCCACCAGCGATCGCGGCGCCGCCAGCGGCATGTATCTCGCCAGCTATTTCCTCGGCGGCCTCGTCGGCAGCGCCGTCCTCGGCCAAGTCTACGACCGGCTTGGCTGGGCCGCCTGCGTCATCGGCATCGGCCTCGCGCTGGCGCTGGCCGCGCTGCTCGGGTTTCGCCTGACGCTGCCCGCGCCCGACACTGCCGAACGCCGGTGACCGCCGCAGGCCTATGGTTTCGGCGCGGCGCCGTCGGTGCCGGGTTGGTTCGCGACGAGATCGCCGAGCACGCGGATGATCTGCGCCGGTTCCATTCGGTGCTTGAAGTCGGGGTCGAGCTCGGCGTGGCGGATGATGCCGGCGCGGTCGACGATGTAGGTCGCGGGCAGCGGCAGCAGCCAGGCATCGTCGCTCGTGCCGTGGCGGGCGCCGAGATCGACGCCGAGCCGGCGATACTGCGCGCCGATGGCCTCGGGCACGCGGAAGACGATGCCAAGCGTCAGGCCCAGGCCGTTGTCGACGTCGCTCAGCACCTCATAGGCGAGCCCGTTCTGGCGCTTGGCGGCGGCAAACGCGGCGCCGGTATCGGGCGTGATCGCCACCAGCGTCGCACCCAGCCGCTCGATCTCGGGCAGCGCCTGCTGCAGTGCTGCGAGCTCGAGCGTGCAATAGGGGCACCAGCCGCCGCGGAAGAAGCTCACGACCAAGGGGCCGCGGGCCAGGAGCTCGGCGGCGCTGACGAGCCGTCCCTCGACGGTCGGCAGCTCGAAATCGGGCAAAGTGTCGCCGGCCTTGCGGGCTTCGGCGCCGAGGCCGCTCCGGGCGAGGTCGCGCACCAGCGCCTCATAGGCAACCCGGGTCTCCGGCGAGCGCTCCTGCATGCGCCGCCATTCCTCGTCCAGCTGTTCCTGCAACGCCATGGGATGGCCCCGCGGAAATCCGTGATCTCGGTCCAGATTAGCCTCTCCGCCGATAAATCCGACGCATCGAATCCATTCGCCCTCGGCATTTCCCAGGGGTCGGGGCGGCGGTCACACTGGTTTCCGCACCGCGCCCGGCACGGCCGGGCATCCCGGGCGGAACGGTCCGCCGGACCATGATCGGAGGTTTCTCATGAAGACCGCGCTTCTCGTTGCGTCCGCCGTCGCCGTCACCCTCGCGCTGCCGGCGCTGGTCAAGGCCGGCCCGGTGGCGGAGCCCAGCTTCCAGGCCGAGAAATGCTATGGCATCAACGCCGCCGGCAAGAACGATTGCGCGTCCTCCAACAGCCATTCCTGCGCCGGCGAAGCCAAGCGCGCCAGCGACCCGAAATCGTGGATCTACGTCCCGGTCGGCACCTGCAGCAAGATCGTCGGCGGCAGCACCAGCCCGAAAGCGTGAGACAACCGCTACGGTATGTACATATCCCGAAAAACACCGCGGTTCCCGCTACTTATTCCGCCGTCCCCGCGCAAGCGGGGACCCAGGGGGAGCGCTCCGCTCACTGCAGCTGAGGC
Source organism: Allostellaceae bacterium (assembly GCA_052143095.1). GTDB lineage: Bacteria > Pseudomonadota > Alphaproteobacteria > ATCC43930 > CGMCC-115725 > DAHUYF01. The sequence continues at coordinate 14,344 of JBKQTR010000505.1, read as the reverse complement.
CCCTGGATGCCCGCTTTCGCGGGCAAGGCGATCGTTGACGGGTGCGCTGCCGCTAGATTTGTACGCTCCCCCGTGCCCGATCGAGGAGACCAGCCATGACCTTCGAAACCCTCGCTCATCCTGTCCCGGAGCGCTGGCGCGAGCGCCTGGTATGGCTGCGCGACCGGCTCGAGCGGTTTCCGCTCTCGGTGCTGCTGCTCATGGCGCGGATTGGCATCGGCGCCGTGTTCTTCAATTCCGGCCTGACCAAGATCGCGAGCTGGCAGACCACCGTGGTGCTGTTCCGCGACGAGTACAAAGTGCCGCTGCTGCCGCCGGAGCTGGCAGCGACCCTTGGTGCCACGGTCGAGCTCACTTGCCCCGTGCTGCTGCTGCTGGGGCTCGCGACGCGGCTCGCCACCCTGCCGATGCTCGGCATGACCTTCGTCATCGAGGCCTTCGTCTATCCCGAGGATTGGGTCGAGCATCTCACCTGGGCGACGCTGCTGCTGTTCATCCTGACCCGCGGCCCCGGCGCCGTCGCGCTCGACCGCTGGCTGGCGCCGCTGCTGCTGGGCCGGCGCTGATGGACGCGATGAGCGACACCTCGGAACCACGGCAGGAGACCGGCGCGGCGCCTTGCCTCGCCTGCGAGCGCCCTCGCCCGGGGCGGCAGCGCGTGGTCATCCTCGGCGCCGGGTTCGCCGGCCTCTCGGTGGCGCGCGGCCTGGCGCGGGCGCCGGTCGACATCGTGCTGATCGATCGTCACAACTACCATGTATTTCAGCCGCTGCTCTATCAGGTGGCCACCGCCGGCCTGTCCCCCGCCGACATCGCCGCGCCGATCCGCGCCATCCTGCGCCGGCAGCGGAATGCCGGCGTTGTGCTCGGCACCGTCACCGGCATCGACACCGCCGGGCGCGCCGTGTTGCTCGGCGAGCGCCGCATCGCCTACGACCAGCTCGTCGTCGCCACCGGGGCGCGGCACTCCTATTTCGGCCATGATGACTGGGAGAGGGTGGCGCCGGGGCTGAAGACGCTCGACGACGCCACGGCGATCCGCCGCAAGATCCTGCTCGCCCTCGAGCTTGCCGAGAGTTCCGACGACGCGGCCGAGCGCCGGCGGCTCATGACCTTCGTCATCATCGGTGCCGGGCCGACCGGCGTCGAGCTCGCCGGCGCCATCGCCGAGCTGACGCGCGTGGCGCTCGCCGCCGATTTCCGCACGATCGATCCCGCCATGTGCCGGATCGTGCTGGTGGAAGCCGGGCCGCGCGTGCTGCCCGCCTTTCCCGAGCGTCTCTCGGCGGTCGCCGGGCAGGCGCTCGAGCGGCTCGGCGTCGAGCTCTGCCTGGGCAGCGCGGTGATGGCGTGCCGGACGGACGGCGTCATGGCGGGCGATCACTTTATCGCGTCCCGCACCCTTCTATGGGCCGCCGGTGTCGCCGCCTCGCCCGCCGCGCTCTGGCTCGACGCCGCCCATGACCGCAGCGGCCGCGTTACGGTGAGGCCGGATCTGACGCTTCCCGGCCATAGCGAGATCTTCGTCATCGGCGACACCGCTCACGTGACGGATGCCGCAGGCAAGCCGCTGCCGGGCATCGCGCCGGCGGCGAAGCAGCAGGGCGAGTACGTCGCCCGCGTCCTGCGCGCGGCGCTCGCCGGCAGGACGCCGCCCGTCGCCTTCCGCTACCGCCATCTCGGCAGCCTCGCCACCATCGGCCGCAAATCCGCCATCGCCGATTTCGGCGCGCTGCGGCTCTCCGGCCGTCTCGCCTGGTTGCTCTGGGGTGCCATCCACATCTACTTCCTCATCGGCTTCCGCAACCGGCTGACGGTGATGCTCGACTGGCTCTGGGCCTACGTCACCTTCCAGCGCGGCGCCCGCCTCATCACCGGCCCGGCACCAACCACGCCCGGATCTTGGCCTCCGGCGGCCCCTCCGGGCCGGGCGGCACGCATCGGCGGATAGGAGAAAGCCCATGGTCAAAGGAAAGACGGCGCTTATCACGGGATCGACCAGCGGCATCGGCCAGGGCATCGCCGAGGCGCTGGCGGCGCAAGGCTGCAACATCGTGCTGAACGGCTTCGGCACTCCCGACGAGATCGAGGCGCTGCGTCGCCGCCTGAAGGAGAGCCACGGCGTCGACGTGTGCTACGATGGCGCCGATATGAGCAGCGCATCGGCGATCGAGACGATGATCACCCGCGCGATCGGACAGTTCGGCGCCATCGACATCCTGGTCAACAATGCCGGCATCCAGCACGTGGCGCCCATCGAGGAATTCCCGGTGGAGAAGTGGAACGCCATCATCGCGATCAATCTGTCGGCGGCGTTCTACACCATCCGGCACGCGCTGCCGGCGATGAAGCAGCGCCGCTGGGGGCGCATCGTCAACCTGGCCTCGGCTCATGCGCTGGTGGCGTCTCCCTTCAAATCCGCCTATGTCGCGGCCAAGCACGGCATTGCCGGCCTGACCAAAACGGTGGCGCTCGAAACCGCCGAGCTTGGCATCACCGTCAACGCCGTCTGCCCCGGCTATGTGCTGACCCCGCTGGTGGAACAGCAGATCCCCGCGACCGCCAAGGCGCGCGGCATCAGCGAGCAGCAGGTGGTGAAGGATGTGCTGCTGGCGGCGCAGCCGACCAAGCAGTTCGTCAGCGTCGGCCAGGTGGCGGCGCTGACGGTGTTCCTGGCGTCAGACGACGCCGCATCGATCACCGGCGCCATCCTGCCGGTCGATGGCGGCTGGACGGCCCATTAACCCCTAGGGAAGGTCATCGACGATGAGCGCCGACGCACACTCTCCGCCTGCCGCCGACATCGCCGATGGCGATGCCACGCTCCCCCCGCGCCCGGCCGCCCGCCGGCAAAAGGCCAAAGCCGCCGCCACGCGCGCCGGAGCATTGCAGCCGGCGCCGGGCGCCGGCGCGGCCGAAACCCCCGCGTCGGGCCGGCCGCCCTACCAGATCGTCCTGGTCTTGCAGGGCGGCGGCGCGTTGGGCGCCTATCAGGCCGGCGTGTTTCAGGGGCTGTGCGAGGGCGGCGTTGCGCCGGATTGGGTGATCGGCACCTCGATCGGCGCGATCAACGGCGCGCTCATCGCCGGCAACCCTGTCAACGACCGGCTCGCCAAGCTGCAGGAGTTCTGGTCGCGGCTGGCGCATCGGCGCGCCTTTGACGATGTCTGGTCGGCGTCCTTCCTCGGCGGCGTGCTCGCCAATCTCTCCACCGTGATGCAAGGGGTCCCCGGCTTCTTTCAGACCAATCCTGAGGCGCCTTGGGGCGTTCACTTTCCGGTCGGGCTCGAGCGCGCCGCCTTCTACACGACGGAGCCGCTCAAGCAGACGCTCGGCGAGCTCGTGGATTTCGCCTATCTCAATGCCCGGCACACCCGGCTTACCGTCGGCGCCGTCAGCGTGCGGACCGGCGAGATGCGTTATTTCGACAGCCGGGACATGGATCTCACCGTCGCGCACATCATGGCCTCGGGCGCGCTGCCGCCGGCCTTCCCCGCCGTGCGCATCGGCGACGACGCGTTTTGGGACGGCGGCATCTTCTCCAACACGCCGATGGAGGCGGTGCTCGACGACAAGCCGCGGCGCGATTCGCTGATCTTCTCGGTCAATATGTGGCAGCCGCACGGTTCCGAGCCGGCCAACATCTGGCAGGTCCTCGCGCGCCAGAAGGACATTCAATACGCCAGCCGCGGCAAGAGCCACGTCGCGCGCCAGGAGCAGATCCACCGGCTGCGCCATGTGATCCGCGAAATCGAGATGCGGCTCACCGACGAGCAGCGCAAGGACCCTGCGATGCGCGACCTCGTCGACTATGGCTGCCGCACCACCATGCATCTGGTGCAGCTCTTGTCGCCTCGGCTCGACCGCGAGGACCACACCAAGGATATCGACTTCACGCGCGCCGGCATCGGCACCCGCTGGCAGGCCGGCTACGCGCATGCCAAGCGCGTCCTCGCCGAGAAGCCTTGGGAATGCGACGTCGATCCGCTGCAAGGCATCGTCATCCACGAGACGATGGATTGACCGATGAGCCGTCGCGCGGCGGCGTCGACGTCCTCTACCCCTTGAGCGTCAGGCTGCCGCCGGCGATCTTGCCGCAGGTGCCGACGGGGACATAGATCCAGGATCGGGGATCGTTGGAAAGTTGCGACTCGCCGGCGCAGGCATGCGCCCCCGGTGCGGCGCAATCGTTCCTGCCGCGGATGTTGATGCCGTAGCACTTCTCGGCCTCGTAACCGGGCTTCGGCGCCGGCGGGGTGGCGCCGGCCGGCGCCGGCGCGGCGAGCGCTGCGAGGACGGCTGAAGCGACCAGTTGCGACAGTTTCATCATAATCCCCCTGACCTCGGCCGCGTCACGGCCACGCGAAAGACTCCACCGAGCTTACCAGAGCCTCGACCGGCGCCGAGAGCGGGCGGCCGGCGACAGTGATGAGCTTGACCACGCGCTCGACCGAGGGCTCGATCAGCTTGCGGATCGGCAGCCCCGGCAGTGTCGCCGAGAATTCCGGCATGAAGCAGATGCCCAGCCCGGCGATCACCAGCGCCTGGATCCAATCCTCGCGCTCGCTGCGATGCGCTTCGACCACGTCGACCTCGTACTCGCGGCAGAGATAGTCGAAATAATCCTGGTATTCGCAGTTCACGCGAGAGAGATAGGCCTCGCCGTGAACGTCGCGGATGCGCACGGACGACATGGCCTCGAACGCATGCCCGTGGGGAAAGGCGACGACGAAGCTCTCCTCGTAAAGCCGCCGCGCGTCGAACCGGGAATCGAATGGCTTCGGCTGCGCCATCACGGCCACGTCGATCGCGCCGCGCAGCAGCGACGCGCCAAGCCGCTCCGGCGTGCCTTCGACGATGGTCAGCTCGATGCCGGGATGCTCGGCGTGAAAGTGGTTGACGAAGCTCATGAACCGCAGCGGACCGACCGTGCACATCACGCCCAATCGCACCGGCGCCTGCTCGAGGCGGAGAAACCCGCGCGCCGTCGATTTCGCCGCCCGAGACTGCTGCAGGATCGAGTCGAGAAACGGCCGCATCAATCGCCCGAGATCGGTCAGATGCGTCGAGCCGCGCTCGCGCCGGAACAGGAAGCCGCCCAGCTCGGCCTCGAGCGCCTGGATCCCGCGCGTCAGCGCCGGTTGCGAGACGTTGCATTTCTCCGCGGCGCGCGTGAAGTTCAGCGTCTCGCAGACCGCGAGAAAATAGCGCACCTGGTTCATCTGCATGCGCGTTCCTCCGACCGTCCCTCGGAGCGAGCGCCAGTATGGAGAGGGGGGTGCGCCGCGACAATGGCCTCGCCCGGCGCGCGGCGGGCCGCCGACGCGCGGCAGCCACGGGCCCGCTCCTGCTCGGGTAGCGGGCGCCGCGACGCCCAGGCCGGGCAGTGTGTCAGACGCGCGGCTAGGCCGGAAATGCAAAGACGACATCGTGCCGATGAGCGGCGTTTATGGCGCCGGCCGCTTCTCCCGACCGCTACCCCGCCTTCGCCGCCGGCGGCAACGTCTCGGCCGACGGCCACGGCGCCGGCACCGGCAAGGGCGGCATCAGGCTCGCCGGCGCCGGCAGCAGCCGCGCCGCGCTGCCGCCCGGCAAGCGCCAGGCGAGGCTGGCGAAGGCGCGGCAATGCGGGCAGAGCGCGCTCCACCCCGCGCTCTCCGCGCCGCAGGCGCCGCAGATCCAGGCGGGATCGAGCGCCGTCGTCGTCGCGGCGCGGCCGAGCCAGGCGCGCGCCGCCGCCATGTTCTCGTGCTGCGCCTCTTCGAGCTCGGCCATCAGCCGGCAGACGCGCGGGCTGAGCGGCGCCGCGCCGTCGCCTAGCTTGGCGCCCAGCGCCTCGAGATGGCGGCGCGCCTCGCCCCAGAGCCGCGCCGCGAGCGCCGCCCGCGCCTGCGCCAGGTGGCTCTCGACATGGTCGGGGTTGGCGGCGGCGAGCCGGTCCGTCTGCTTGACGCGGTCCACCGGCGTCTCGTCGGCGAAGAGCGCGGCCCACGCCTCGGCGAGGTCGGGATGGGGTGCCGCGCGCCACGAGGCCTCGAGCGCGCGCGCCGCATGGCGCGTCCGGCCGCCGACGCGCAGCAGCTGCGCGTAGCGCGCCGCGCCGGGCGCAAAGCCAAGCTCGGCGCCATGCGCCTTGGCCGCGAGCTGCAGCGCCTGGGCCTGCGCGCCCTCGGCCTCGGCGGCGCGACTGCGCTCATGCAGCAGTACCGTGCGGTGATGGCGCGTCGCCGCTTCCGGCAGCGCCTTGCGCTTCACCGCCTCGATCAGCGTCGCCTCCGCCTCGTACCATTTGCCGGCGCGCGCCTGCAGCTCGTAGAGGCTCGACGCCACCCACGGCGTGCGCGGCCTGAGCCGGCGGGCGCGCTCGACGAGGCCGAGCGCCGCGCGCTCGTCGCCGCTGCGCAGCGCCTGCATGACGAGGCCGCGCAGCCCCAGGAACTCGGTCTCGGGCCGCTCGAGCATCGCTGTGAAATACCGGGCCGCCGCCTGCTCGTCGCCGCTGAGCTGCGCCGCCTGCGCCGAGAGCAGCAGGGTCAGCGGCGGCTCCGCCAGCAGCACATCCGCCTTGCGTGCGAATTTCAGCGCTTCCTCGGCGTCGCCCGCCGCCACCGCCACCATGCCTTGCGTCAGCGCGCGATAGCCCTCGCGCCGCCGCTTCTCGCGCCGCCCGCGCAGGAAGGCGCGCGGTCCCCCCAGCAGCTTGCGCAGCAGATGGAACAGCGCCGCCGCCAGCATGGCGAGCAGCACGATGCCGAGCGCGAGGCGCGCGACGCTGGTGTAGATGTGCCGGCCTTGCCAGGTGAGCACGACGCTGCCGGGCTCGGCGGCGAGATAGGCCGCGCCGGCGACCAGCGCGGCGATGACGATGATGGCAGGAAGCGTGCGCATCAATGTGCCGGCGCCGCCGGAGTGGTGACCCGCGCGCTGGCTCTGCTGTCGAGCCGGTCGAGCGTCTCGGACGCGGCGAGACGCTGGCGCGACGCCGCGAGCCAGCCCTGCGCGGGCGCGGCTTCCGTTGCCGGCAGCGCCGCCAGCGCCGCGACGGCGCCGGCGAGGTCGTTGCTGCTAAGCGCCGCCTCGGCATGCTCCACCGCGCTCTCGACGGGATCGCGGGCATCGCCGATGCGGTGGATGACGACGAGCGAGCGCAGCCGCGCCAGGACGCGGTCGGTGATCCCCTCGCTCTCCGGCGGTGTTGGCGCGCGCAGCAGGGCGGGCGCCACCTCCTGCGTGAAGCGCTGCGTCAGCGCGCCGAGGCTGGCGACGCCGGTCGCCGCGGCGCCGGACAGCGCGTCGACGGCCTCGCGCAGCTCCGGCCGGCTTTGCGTCAGCGTCCTCACCGTGGCGAGCTCGGCGGCGAACGGGCGGCCGCTCTCGAGCGCGTTGCGCAGCTGGCCCAGCGCCAGCAGCAGCGCCGCGTCATCGCGGCTGCCGGTGGTCTCGGCGCCGTGCGCCTCGAGCGCGTCGATCCGGGCGCCGAGCTCCGCTAGGCCGGCGGCGAGCTTGCCCGCGCTATCGGCGAGAGCGGTGAGCTGCGTCGGATCGGCACCGTCGGGCGCGCGCTGCTCCAGTGCGGCGAGGCGGTCGGCGAGGTGGCGCAGCGCTGCCGCCTGCTCCTGCTGCGTGCCCGCCGAGGCCGCGCCGGCGATGCGCTGCTCGATTCCGGCCAGCCGCTGCTCCAGCGCCGCCTGGCGCTGCGCCAGCTCGGCCAGCCGCTGGTCGATCTGGCCGAGCGCGGCGTCAATCCGCTCGCCCGGCGCCGCCCAAGGCAGCAGGCTCGTCCAATAGGACGCGCTGGCGATCGCCGCCGCCACCACGACGGTCAGCAGGAGCGCCGGCCAGAGCCACCGTGCGCGCCGGCGCTTCGGCGCCGCCGCTGCCGGAGCCGCGTCGATCGTCTGCGGTCCCTGCCTGATCCAGTCCGGCGCCTGCTCCGGGCCGGCATCGTTCTGCTGCTCCGTCATGCTCCCTTGCTCCGATGCGCGTCGAGCGCCGCCAGCAGAGCCGATTGCGTCGGCGCGTGCGCCGTCAGCACCTGCCGCCACGCCAGCGCCGCCAACGCGTCTGCCACCGCCGGGCTCAAGGCGAGCGCCGTCACGGCGTGGCAGGAAGGCGCCACCCCGGCATCGGTGGCCAACCTAGCAAAGGCGGCGGCGGTGCGGGGAGAGAAAAACAGCGCCAGCTCGACCGCGCCGCCGGCGAGCGCGGCCGCGATCTCCGGCGCCAGCGCGCGCGCCGGCCGCGCCTCGTAGATCACCGCGCGGCGCACGGCGAAGCCTTGCGCTTCGAGCGCGCCGGCGAGATCGCCGGCGGTGACGCTGCCGGCGACATGCACCAGCGGGCCGTGCTGCGGCGCGAGCCGTGCCGCCGCGAGCGCCGCGAGGTCCGCGACATCGCCGCCGGCGCTGGTCACGCTGCGGAAATTGGCCAGCCGCGCCGCCGCTGCCGAGGCGTCGCCGACGGCGAGCACCGGCAGCTCGCGCCGCGCCGAGGCCTGGGCGAACAGCCGCGCGCCGTTGGCGCTGGTGAAGAGCAGCGCCTGCGCGCCGATCAGCGCGTCGGCCAGAAGCCGTGCCGCGTCCGGCCGCTTCTCGATGCTCAGCATCGGCGCCAGCAGCGTCTCGATGCCGCGCTCGGCGAGCGCGCGGGCGAGCGGCGCCGCGTCCTCGGCCGGTCGCGTCACCAGCGCCTTCACGCGGGATCCTCGGCGAAGAAGCCCGGCCCGGCGCGCCGGCGCAGCTCGCTGCCGGCGTCATGACCGAGCGCGCTTGCCGCGGCGACGGCGCCGCGTCGCTCGGCGAAGAGGCGCTCGCTGCCGTCGGGGCGGATGAGCATCGCGCGCAGCCGCAGCGCGCCGTCGTCGCCGATCTCGGCGAGCGCCGCGATCGGCGTGCGGCAGGAGCCGCCGAGCGCCGCCAGCACCGCGCGCTCCGCCGTCACCCGCGTCGCGGTCGCCGCGTCGTCGATCGCCGCGACGAGCCCGCGCGCCTCAGCATCGTCGGCGCGGATCTCGACGCCGATCGCGCCTTGCGCCGCCGCCGGCAGCATCTCCTCGGGCGACAGGATGGCGGTGATGCGCCGGGTGAGGCCGAGCCGCTTGACGCCGGCCACCGCCAGCAAGGTCGCATCGACCTCGCCCGCCTCGAGCTTTCGCAGCCTGGTCTCGACATTGCCGCGCAGCGGCACGATCGCGACATCCGGGCGCGCATGGCGCAGCTGCGCCGCGCGCCGCGGCGAGGAGGTGCCGATGCGCGCTCCCGGCGCCAGCGCGCTCAATCCTGTGATTGTCGGCGAGAACCAGGCGTCGCGCGGGTCCTCGCGCGGCAGATGTGCGCCGAGCGCCAGCCCCGGCGGCAGGAAGGTCGGGAGATCCTTCAGCGAATGCACCGCGAGATCGATGCGCCCAGCCAGCAGCGCCTCCTCGATCTCCTTGGTGAAGAGGCCCTTGCCGCCGAGCTCGGCGAGGCTGCGCGTCGCGGTGTCGCCGCTGGTCCTGATGATCACCGTCTCGATCGCGCCGGGCGCGGCCAGCGCCGGCTGCGCCGCGGCGAGCCGCGCCGCGAGTTCCGCCGCCTGGGCGAGCGCCAGCGGGCTGCCGCGGGTGCCGATGCGCAGAAGGGGGGCGGCCATGGCGTTCTTTAGGCGCTTGCGCCGGGCAAGGGAAGGGGGAGGGGAAGTTGTCAGTCGTCAGCTATCAGCTATCAGCTATCAGCCAGACTAGCTGACAGCTGACGGCTGACAGCTAACTGAGGCAGACTAGTACAGCGTTTCCGAGGATCGACTCATATGTGGCCGTTTCCCTTCTCGTCGTGGCCGGGCTTGACCCGGCCATCCACGCGCAACTGGCAAGGATTTTCCAGGCTTCCGTGGATGCCCGGATCAAGTCAGATCAAGTCCGGGCATGACGATGCAAATGATCGGTTTCACGGACTCGCTCTACTAGCTGACGGCTGACGGCCGACAGCTGACAGCTAACTGATAACTCGCTAGCTTGCAGCCATGCTTATCCTCGGCATCGAGACCAGCTGCGACGAGACCGCGGCGGCGGTGGTGAGCGACGCCGGCGAGCGCATCCGCGCCAACATCGTGCTCTCCCAGCTGGCCGAGCATCGCCCCTATGGCGGCGTCGTGCCGGAAGTCGCGGCGCGCGCCCATCTCGACCATCTCGACGGCGTCATCGCCCGCGCGCTCGCCGCCGCCGGCATCGGCATGGGCGATCTCGCCGGCGTCGCCGCGACAGCCGGGCCGGGCCTCATCGGCGGCGTCTTCGTTGGCGTCATGGAGGCGAAGGCGATCGCGCTCGCCCGTGGCATTCCCTTCATCGCCGTCAACCATCTCGAAGGCCATGCGCTGTCGGCGCGGCTCGAGGTCACGCTCGACTTTCCCTATCTGCTGCTGCTGGTCTCCGGCGGGCATTGCCAGCTCCTCGCCGTCGAGGGCGTCGGCCGCTATCGCCGCCTCGGCACCACCATCGACGACGCCGCCGGCGAAGCCTTCGACAAGGGCGCGAAGCTGCTCGGGCTGGGATATCCCGGCGGCCCCGCGATCGAGCGCGCGGCGCTCGCGGGCGATGCCGCGCGCTTTCCCCTGCCGCGGCCGCTGCTGGGCCGGCCCGGCTGCGACTTCTCCTTCTCCGGCCTCAAGACGGCGCTGCGCCGGCAGGCGGCTGCGCTCGCCGACGCGGCAGGCGCGCTCGCGCCCGGCGATGCCGCCGACCTCGCCGCGTCGCTGCAGGCGGCGATCGGCGATTGCCTCCTCGACCGCACCGCCCATGCGATCGCGCTCTTCCGCGCCCGCTGGCCTGAGGGAACGAGCCTCGTCGTCGCCGGCGGCGTCGGCGCGAACGCGACGCTGCGCCGGCGGCTTGCCGCTCTCGCCGCCGGCCACGGCCTCGCCTTTCTCGCGCCGCCGCCGGCGCTCTGCACCGACAATGGCGCGATGATCGCCTGGGCCGGGCTCGAGCGCCTGCGGCTCGGCCTCGTCGACGGCCTCGATTTCGCGCCGCGGCCGCGCTGGCCGCTCGATCCCGATGCGGCGCCCGCCCGCGGCGCCGGCGTCAAGGCTTAACCAGCGGTAGCGTTGCGGCCCGGTCGCAGCTAGGATCGCCGGCAATCACAACGCCCGAATGGGGGGGAAACATGCGTAAAGACAGTTTTGGCCTAGTGATCGCTCTTGCCTGCCTTGCCGGCATCTCCGGCACGGCGCTCGCGCAACAGCCGGCGGCGCCGGCGCCCGTGCCGGAGCAGATGCCGTTCGACATTCCCTACGGCCTGCCGATCAGCCTCGAGCACGCCAAGCGCCTCGTCGCGGCGACCGAGGCCGAAGCCAAGAAGCATAATTGGAAGATGAACATCGCCGTCGTCGGCCCGGCCGGCGAGCTGATCTATTTCGAGAAGATGGACGGGGCGCAGAACGCCTCCGTCGCCATCGCGCAGCACAAGGCGCGGGCGGCGGCAACCTTCCGCCGCGAGACCAAGGTCTTCGAGGACGCGGTCGATGGCGGCCATCCCTATCTGCTGTCGCTTGACGGCGTCATCGCCTCGCAAGGCGGCTTCCCGCTGGTGCAAGGCGGCAAGATCATCGGCGCCATCGGCTGCAGCGGCGGCACCGGCGGCCAGGACGCCGCCAGCTGCAGGGCCGGCGCCGAGATGGTGAAGTAGCCTATCTCAGTCGTCAGTTATCAGTTATCAGTTGTCAGTGGGGCCACCGCCGAACTGACGACTGACAACTGATGACTGACAACTCGCCTTGACTGACAACTCGCCCGCGCTTCGGCGCATCGGCATCATCGGCGGCGGCGCCTGGGGCAGCGCGTTGGCGCTCACCGCGCACCGCGCCGGGCGCGAGGTGGTGCTCTGGGCGCGCGAGTCCGAGGTGGTGGCGGCGATCAACCGCGACCACGTCAACCCGCTCTTCCTGCCCGGCGTGGCCCTCGATCCCGCCATCGCCGCCACGGGTGAGCTCGGCGAGGCCGCGCGCGGCGCCGAGGCGCTGCTGCTGGTGGCGCCGGCGCAGCATGTGCGCGCGCTCGCCGGGGCGCTGGCGCGCCATGTGCCGGCGGGGCTGCCGCTGGTGATCTGCGTCAAGGGCATCGAGGAGGGCAGCGGCGCGCTGATGACCGAGGTGGTGGCGGACCTGCTGCCGCAAGCGCCGCTGGCGGTGCTGTCGGGTCCGACGTTTGCCGGCGAGGTCGCGCGCGGGCTGCCCACCGCGGTGACGCTCGCCAGCGCCGACCGCGCGCTGGGCGAGCGCCTCATCGCCGCGCTCGGCACCCGCAGCTTCCGCCCCTATCTCGCCGACGATCTCATCGGCGCGCAGATCGGCGGCGCGGTCAAGAACGTGCTGGCCATCGCCTGCGGCATCGTCATGGGCCGCGGGCTCGGCGACAATGCGCGCGCCGCGCTCATCACTCGCGGCCTCGCCGAGATGGTGCGGCTGGCCCGCGCCAAGGGCGGCCGGCCCGAGACCTTGATGGGGCTCTCCGGGCTCGGCGACCTCGTCCTCACCTGCGCCGGGCCGCAATCGCGCAACCAGTCGCTGGGCGTGGCGCTGGGCGAGGGCAGGGGGCTTGCCGAGATCCTCGCCGAGCGGCGCTCGGTGGCCGAAGGCGTGACCTCCGCCGCCGCCGCCGCGGCGCTCGCCGCGCGTCTCGGCGTCGACATGCCGATCACCGCCGCGGTCGACGCCATCCTGCATCACGGCGCCGCCATCGACGCCGCCATCGCCGGCCTGCTGGCGCGCCCCTTCAAGAGCGAGGCCTAGGCAAACTCGCGCAGCGAGTTTGTCCGCTGCGGCGCCAGCGATTGCGCCGCAATCGCGAAAGCCGCTCGGTTCAAGCCCTTCTCCGCCTTCACGGGGACGGGCGCGTGTTCCGAGCAGATCGCATCACCATCCTCGTTTTTCCCGCGAAAGCGGGAATCCAGGGCGAGCGACGAGCGGTTGCTCCTGGGCCCCCGCTTTCGCGGGCGCGACGGTGATCCCTTGACACCTGAACCTGGATCGGATACAGGTACAGGTATGAGCCGTGCCACGCGTTTTTCCGTCGCCGTCCATGCGCTGGCGCTGATCGAGCGCCTCGGCGGCGACCGGACCACCTCCGATCTCATCGCCGGCAGCGTCGGCACCAATGCCAGCTTCGTGCGGCGCGTGCTGGCGATGCTGTCCCATGCCGGGCTGGTGCGCACCTCGCCCGGCATCGCTGGCGCGCAGCTGGCGCGGCCGGCGGGCAAGATCACGCTGCTCGAGGTTTACCGCGCCGTCGACATGGAGGACGAGCATCGCCTCGCGGTCCATAACGAGCCCGACCGGCGCTGCCCCGTCGGCCGCCACATCCAGGGCGCGCTCGACGCGGTCATCGGCCCGGCCGAGGAGGCGTTCGAGGCGCAGTTGAAGCGCCGCTCGCTCGCCGACGTCACCGGCTTCATCGCCGCACAGACGAAATAGTTTTTTCCCGCAGACTATGTACCTGTTACCGATACAGACACAGCAATCATCACCACAAGGAGAATGATCATGAAACTTTATTATTCGCCCGGCGCCTGCTCGCTCTCGCCGCACATCGTCGCGCGCGAGGCGGGGATTCCCATCGAGCTCGATCGCGTCGATCTCCAGGCAAAGAAGGTCAAGCCCGGCGACGCGGATTTCTATGCCGTCAATCCCAAGGGCCAGGTGCCGACCTTGCAGCTCGACAGTGGCGAGGTGCTGACCGAGGGCCCGGCCATCGTGCAATACCTTGCCGACCAGAAGCCGGCGAGCGGGCTCGCGCCCGCCAACGGCACGATGGCGCGCTACCATCTGCAGGAATGGCTCAACTTCGTCACCTCCGATCTGCACAAAGTGTTCGCGCCGCTGTTTCGCGCGACCACGCCGGACGAGTTCGTCAAGCTCACCAAGGAGAACCTCGCCAACAAATTCGCCTATCTCGACAAGCACCTCGCCAGCCGCCAGTACCTCATGGGCGACCAGTTCACCGTCGCCGACGCCTATTGCTTCACCATCACCAACTGGACGAAGTTCAAGGACATCGACATCTCCCGTTGGCCCAACCTCACCGCCTATATGGGCCGCGTCGGCGCCCGCCCGAAAGTGCAGGAGGCGCTGAAGGCCGAAGGTCTGATGAAGTAACTTCCGGCGCAACACGGCGCGCGATCATCGCCCCACCTCACCCTCCCGCTACGCGGGTCCCTCCCTCTCCGCCCCGGGGGGCGGAGAGGGTAGGGTGAGGACTTCCCACCAATGAACAAGAAGAATCTGCGGGCTGGTACCCCGCAGCGGCGCCGCAAGCTTCAGCCCGTGGTTTTGATTGTAGCGCCGTGCTCGCGCCGTCCAGGACGCGTTGCGCCGG